>NZ_JBXWSH010000008.1:0-128825 GCF_059613325.1 Ruegeria sp. BHSA191 | reverse complement strand
GCGGATGTAGCGCTTGTTCTGGGCAAAGTCGCCATAGCGCGCCACATCCATCGGCCAGGCGTCGGCCTCGGGCTCGCCATGGATCATCCATTCGGCCAGCGTCTTGCCGACGCCGCCGCCCTGCAGGAACCCGGCCATCACCGCGCAGGCAGTCCAATAGCCGCGCTTGCCCGGCACCGGACCGACCAGAGGGTTGCCGTCCGGCGAGAAGGTGAACGCACCGTTCACCCATGTCTTGATGCCCACATTCTGGATCGCCGGGTAGCGCTGAAAGCCTAGCATCAGTTCGTTCTCGATGCGGTCCAGCTGCTCCTGGAACAGCTCCTCGCCATAGTTCCATGGCGCGCCGTCCATGGCCCAGTGCTCGTGATCGACCTCGTAGATGCCAACCAGAACGCCCTTCTGGTCCTGCCGCATGTAGGTGAAGCCCTCCAGATCCACGGTCATCGGCATCTCGAAATCGGCCGCAGCGACCTCGGGCACCGTGTCGGTGATCAGATAGTGGTGTTTCAGCGGAGAGACCGGCAGCTCGACCCCTGCCATGCGCCCCACCTGCTTTGCCCACAGGCCGGCAGCGTTGACCACATGTTCGCAGGTGATCGTGCCCCGGTCGGTCACCACCTGCCAGCCATCGGCGGTCTGGATCAGTTCCTCAACCTTGGTTTCCTCATAGTATTCTGCCCCGCGCTTTTTGGCTGCGGTAGCATAGGCCTGAACGGTGCCCGTGGTATCAATATAGCCTTCGCGGTCGGCCCACATCGCGCCCAGAATGCCGTCGGTGGACATGATCGGGCAGCGTTTCTGCGCCTCTTCCGGGCTCAGCAATTCGCAATCGTCTATGCCGATGGACTGGAAGATGCGGTAATTCGCCTGCAACCACTCCCACCGTTCGGGGGTTCCGGCCAACGTCAGACCACCGGTCATGTGCAGGCCGATATTCTGACCTGATTCCTTCTCGATCTCGCTCAGAAGGTCGATCGTGTAGGCCTGCAGAGCCGCCATGTTCGGATCGGCGTTCAGCGCGTGGATGCCCCCCGCCGCATGCCATGACGACCCCGACGCCAGACGCCGTCGTTCCAACATGACCACATCCGACCAACCGAACTTGGCCAGATGATACAGAACCGAGGCGCCGACGACGCCACCCCCGATGACCACAACGCGATACTGCGATTTCATCCCGACCTCCCCTGGACGATTCCAAAAGGACGCTAGGGGCACTGTTCACTTCTGTCTAGACATTTCTGTACAGTGCTGTCAGGCACTGGCGCTGGGCCGCGCCTGCACGCTGTCGAACCAGGCTCGGGTTGCCGTGTTGCCCTCGGGGATGCGCATCTTGATGACACGGGCGAAATCCACGAAAACGAAGGTCGAGATATCGGCCAGCGAGAACGCCTCGCCCGCGATGAAGGGGCTGTCTTGCAAGCGTTCTTCTAGCAGGTCGAAGAACGCCCCGACGCGCGCGATGCCGCGTTCGGCCAGTTCAGGGATCTGCGCGTGGTTCTGCGGGCCGGGAATGGCGCGGTCCTTGAAGGCCGGATGCGTGTTGCGCAGCGCGTCGGCGATGGGCGCCCCGCCCTGTTGTTCGACGATCGCGTTCCACATCAGCACCAGCCCTTTCTCGTCCGGTGTCCGCCCCATCAAAGGGGGCTCGGGGAAGCGCGCCTCGAGATAGGCGGCGATACCGAGGTTCTCGGTCAGAACGGCGCCCTCGTCGGTAACCAGCACCGGAATGGTGGCGCGGGGGTTCACCTTGCGAAACGCCTCGCTCAGTTGCTCGCCCTTGGCGATCGAGATGTCGCGGGTTTCGATCTGCAGCCCTTTTTCGGCGATGAACATGCGGGCGCGGCGCGGGTTCGGAGCGGTAGAGCAATCGTAAAACAGCATGGGCGGTCCTTTGCGTGAACGTCACGCGAAGGTTAGACCGCCCGCCGTGCCGGGATCGAGTCCCTGCGCAAAGTGACCCTGCGGAACGCCGCTCAGCGCCGGTAGATGAAGCAGCGACCCGGAACCGCGCCTTCGGGGAGGGGCTGTTCCGTCAGCGTTTCGAAATACATCCGGTCGCTCGAGACCATCAAACCGCCTTCGGCCAGTAGTGGTTCTATCAGCGGCGACACGAAGCGGGCGAAGGCATCGTTCTTTTCCCTGTTGTGGCCGCCCAGATCGGCGTGAATCAGGCTGGCGGTTGCGCCGAACCGATCCAGCGCGGCGGGCAGCGTCTCGCGCACGTCGCCCAGGATCAGACGATCTTCGGACGGGGTTGAATCCGGGTGCGAGGCCACCGCGCGCTCGAACACATAGACCGGACGATCCTGGATGCGCTGGATCATGTGATGATAGGTCCGCCCGTTGCCCAGCCCCAGTTCGAACACCGGACCGGCCATGCCGGACGTCTGGGCGATGGCGGCATCCAGGCAGGCCCGCTGCGAAACCATGCGGTCGATGAACAGGTCCAAGCGGCTTTGTTGATGTGGCACGATCTGATCTCTCCGTGATACCTTTGCAGGCCCGTTGGCGCGGACCGGTCGGGCCTTGGATGACAAAAACTCAAGGCTTTGTGTAGGGACAATGCACCAAGGGACGCGAGTCCGCGACGTTTTCCCCCAAGAAGGTGTTTGACTAGTTGCCCCCGGGCGCGCGAAACTGCGTCCAAAAAACAGGGAGTTGATCAAAGCCATGCCCACCGGCGGCCAAACGGGCGGAACCTCCGCATGACGGCCTTGCTGTCTGTCCGAGACCTGAGCATCGGTTTCGGGGACGGAGACTCCGTCGTCAAAGATGTGAGCTTCGATGTCGAGGCCGGACAAACGCTGGCTTTGGTCGGAGAGTCCGGGTCGGGCAAGACCATATCATGCCGGGCGGTGCTGCGTATCCTGCCCCGCGCGGCGCAGATACGGAAGGGCACGATCACCTTCGGCACCGGGCAGGATCAGCTTGATCTTGCCACGCTCGGCGAGCGCAGGATGCGCGACATCCGGGGGAACCGGATCTCGATGATCTTTCAAGAGCCGATGCGGTCGCTGTCGCCGCTGCACAAGATCGGCAACCAGGTCAGCGAAGTCTTGTGGCTGCATCGCGGGGCCTCGGAATCCGAGGCCCGCAAGGAAGTGCTGAAACAGTTCGAACGTGTCGGCTTTCCCGATCCCGTGCGGGCCTATGACTCGTATCCTTTTGAAATGTCGGGCGGGATGCGACAGCGGGCGATGATTGCCATGGCCATGGTGGCCAAGCCCGACCTGCTGATCGCCGACGAGCCCACCACCGCGCTGGACGTGACGACGCAGGCGCAGGTTTTGGGGCTGATCAAGGACCTGCAGCGGGAAACCGGGATGGCGCTGATCCTTGTGACGCATGACCTGGGCGTGGTGGCCAACATGGCCGAACAGGTGGTCGTGATGCACAAGGGCCGCGTGATGGAGGCGGGTCCCGCCGCGCTGATCCTGAGCGAACCGGCGCATCCCTACACGCAGCAATTGTTCGAGGCCGCGCCGGAAATCCCAGACGAGGACGCCGTGGGCATCCCCATGCCGGACGAGGATCTGATCCTCGAGATGAAGGGCGTTTCCAAGACCTACGCGATGCGGGCGGGCCGCGGGTGGAAGGCCGACAAGCTGATCCACGCCTGTCGTGGCATCGACCTGAAGCTGGCAAGGGGCAAAACGCTGGCCGTGGTCGGCGAAAGCGGGTCGGGCAAGACCACAGCCGCGCGCATCGCGTTGGGCGCAGAACTGCCCGATCCCGGCGGCGAGGTTCTGTTTCGCGCTACGCCGCAGGACGATCCGATCCAGGTGCATCAGATGACGCGCGCCGAACGTACCGTGTTCCAGCGCAAGGCGCAGATGGTGTTTCAGGACCCTTACAGCTCGCTCAGCCCGCGGATGCGCATTCAAGACGCGATGACCGAACCGCTCGAGATTCACGGGATCGGCACCTCGGCGGAGCAACGCGAAAAGGCGGCCGAGATGCTCAAGCGCGTCGGGCTGAACGCCGACATGTTGAAACGCTATCCGCATGCCTTTTCCGGTGGCCAGCGCCAGCGACTGTCGATTGCCCGCGCGATGATGTTGGACCCCACGCTGATCATCTGCGACGAACCGACCTCGGCGCTGGATGTTTCGGTGCAGGAACAGATCCTGACACTACTTGAGGAACTGCAGGACAGCCTGAACCTGTCCTATTTCTTCATCTCGCACGACCTGGCAGTGGTGGCCCGAATCGCGGACGAGGTCGCCGTGATGCGGCAGGGGCTGGTGGTCGAACAGGCCCCGCCCGAGACGCTGTTCTACAATCCCCGCCACCCCTACACAAAGGCGCTGATCGCGGCCCAGCCCGAGCCCGACATCAACCGCCCTATCGACCTGAAGCTCGTCGCCCTAGGCGCCGGATCACCGGACAGTTGGGATGACGCCTTTCGTTTCTCGGACTCCGTGATACCTTCACTGGTAGAGATGGAGCCCGGCCATAAGGTACGTTGCCATGTTTAAGACCCCTCGATTACTGACGCTGGCCACCGTTCTGGCCTCTGCCTTCGGGCTTGCCGCACAGGCTGACACCCCGCCCGATCTGCAGGAAAGCACATTCTGGAAAACCGAGGTCGATGCCGGGAACCTGCCACCGATACAGGACCGTATCCCGCAAGAGCCGCTGATCGTGGATCTGGAGGCCAAGGGCCGCGCCTTTGGCAAACAGGGGGGCACCCTGCGCACCATGGTCACCCGGTCCAAGGACATCCGCCAGATGGTCGTCTATGGCTATGCGCGGCTGGTGGGCTATGATGCCGATTACAACCTGGTTCCCGACCTGTTGGCCAGCTACGAGAACGAGGATAACCGCAAGTTCACGCTGCATCTGCGCAAAGGCCACAAATGGTCCAACGGCGAGCCCTTCACGTCGGAAGATTTCCGGTACTGGTGGGAGGACGTCGCCAACAACGAATTGCTCAGCCCCTCGGGCCCACCCGATTTCCTGCGGATCGAGGGCAAGTTTCCCAAGGTCTCGTTTCCCGATGAAACGACCGTGATCTATGAATGGGAAGATCCCAACCCGAACTTCCTTCAGTCGCTGGCGCAGGCGCGCCCGCCCTTCATCTATCGGCCGGCCGAATTCCTAAAACGCTATCACGAGAAATACGCCGACAAGGAAGAGCTTGCATTCCAGGTTGACGATGCCCGCGTCAAAAGCTGGGCCGCGCTGCACAACAAGCTGGACAACCTCTACAAGTACGACAACCACGAACTGCCGACTCTTCAGCCTTGGTTGAATGCCAGCTCGGGCAAGAAGATCCGGCACAATTTCGTACGCAATCCCTACTATCACCGCATCGACGCCAAGGGCGTGCAACTGCCCTATATCGACGTGGTCGAGATGGAGATCGTCGCGCCCGGCCTGGTCGCCGCCAAGGCCAATGCCGGCGAGACCGATCTGCAGGGCCGCGGGCTTGACTTCCGCGATGCCTCGATCCTGAAAAAGGGCGAGGCGCAGGGCAACTACAAGACCTTGCTGTGGAAGACCGGTGTCGCCTCGCAGATCGCGATATATCCCAATCTGAACTATGAAGACGAGGTCTGGCGCAATGTGCTGCGCGATGTGCGCGTCCGCCGGGCGCTGTCGCTGGCGATCGACCGGCAGACCATCAATCAGGCCCTGTATTTCAAACTGGCGCATCCGGCGGCCATGTCGGTCCTGCCGGCCTCGCCCTTCTACAGTGAGGAGAACGCGCAGGCCTGGGCGCAGTTCGATGTCGACCAGGCCAATGCCCTGCTGGACGAAGCCGGCTTGGACAAGCGGGACAGGAACGGCATCCGTCTGCTGCCCGACGGCCGCTCGATGGAGTTGGTGATCGAAACCGCCGGCGAAAGGCAAGAAGTCGAGAACGCGCTGCAGATCGTCACCGACACCTGGCGCGAGATTGGCGTCAAGCTGGTGATGCGCCCGCTTGACCGGGACATTCTGCGCAACCGGGTGTTTGCCGGAAACACGATGGCGTCGGTCTGGTACGGATGGGACAACGGTATTCCGCAGGTCTATACTTCGCCGCTGTATGTGGCGCCCACCGACCAGGTGTTTCTGTCCTGGCCGAAATGGGGTCAGCACTATCAAACCGGCGGCGGTTCCGGCGAGCCGCCCGATCTGCCCGAGGCGCAGCGCCTTCTGGAACTGGCCCATGACTGGCAGGTCGCCACCGACGACGACCAGCGCCGCGCGGCTTGGGAAGCCATGCTCAAAATCCACGCCGAACAGGTCTATGCCATCGGCATCCTGAACGGAGCGCCGCAACCGATCGTGTTATCCAACCGCCTGCGCAACGTGCCGGAACAAGCCATGTGGGCATGGGAACCCGGCGCACATTTCGGAGTGCACCGGCCCGACGAATTCTTCTTGGCGGACTGACGAGGGCTGACCGATGATCATGCTCCGCTATGCGGTGTATCGCTTTTTCACGATGCTGCTGACGCTTCTGGTGGTGTCGGTGATGATCTTCGTGATCATCAACCTGCCGCCCGGCGACTATCTCAGCAACCAGATCGCGGAATTGCAGGCCTCGGGGCAGTCGGCGGGCGTGGCCAAGGCCGAGTTCCTGCGCAAGGAATATGCGCTGGACCGGCCGATGTGGCAACAATACCTGATTTGGATGGGGTTTATCCCCGGCCCCCACGGGTTCGAGGGGCTGCTGCAGGGCAACTATGGCTGGTCTTTCGAATTCGACCGCCCCGTGGCCGAGATCGTGGGCGACACGCTGTGGCTGACGGTCGTGGTCAACCTGGCGGCCATCCTGTTCGTCTATGCCGTGGCCCTGCCGTTGGGCGTGATGGCGGCGGCCAAATCCCGGACCTGGGTCGATTACACGACCGCTTTCGTGGGCTATCTGGGGCTGGCCACACCCAACTTTCTGCTGGCGCTGATCCTGTTCTACTACGGCCACCGCTATTTCAACCTGCCCATCGGCGGGTTGATGGACCCGATCTACGAAGGCCAGCCGATGAGCTGGGACAAGATGAAGTCGATCCTGGTGCATCTGATCGTACCCACCTTCGTGATCGGTACCTCGGGCGCCTCGGCGATGATGCAGCGCCTGCGTGCCAACATGCTGGACGAACTGGGCAAGCCCTATGTCGAAACCGCCATCGCCAAGGGGATGGCGCCGTCGCGGATGCTGACGAAATACCCGCTGCGCGTGGCATTCAACCCCTTCGTGGCCGATATCGGCAACCTGCTGCCCTCGATGGTGTCGGGCTCGGTTCTGGTGTCGGTGGTGCTGGGTTTGCAGACCATCGGCCCCACTCTGCTGACGGCGCTTAAAACACAGGATCAGTTCCTGTCGGCCTTCATCCTGATGTTCGTGGCCCTGCTGACCCTGATCGGCACCATGATTTCCGACATCCTGCTGGTCATGCTTGACCCGCGCATCCGCTACGAGGGGCGTGAGGCATGAGTAGACTTCCCGATGGCCGCTATGTCGATGACGCCCCGTTCGACCCGCAGGCCGCCCTGCAGGAGCTGGAGCGCAAGGACCTAGACGCTCCCAACTGGGTGCTGGTCTGGCGCAAGTTCAAGACGCACAGGCTGGGCCTGATCTCGGGCATCTTCCTGCTGTTGTGCTACCTGATGCTGCCCTTTGCCGGGTTCATTGCGCCCTACGGGCCGAATGACCGCAACGGAGAGCACCTGTACGCCCCGCCTCAATCGGTGAACTGGTTTCACGACGGAGAGTTCATCGGGCCCTTCGTCTATCCGACCGTGGCCGAGGCCGATCTTGAGACCTTCCAGTGGAAATTCGTGACCGACACGGACGACCCGCGCAAGATCCGGTTCTTCTGCGAGGGTTCGGAATACAAACTGGCTGGGTTGATCCCTTCCAACACGCACCTGTTCTGCCCGCCCGAGGGCACGACCCTGTTCCTGTGGGGGTCCGACCGGCTGGGCCGCGACGTGTTCAGCCGCATCCTCTACGGCGCGCAGCTGTCGCTGACGGTGGGCCTGATCGGCATTTCGGTCTCGTTCTTCCTGGGTATCCTGTTCGGATCACTGGCCGGCTATTTCGGCGGGCGGATCGACTGGGTCATCAACCGCGTGATCGAGATCCTGCGGTCGCTGCCCGAACTGCCCCTGTGGCTGGCGCTGTCGGCGGCAGTGCCGTCGAACTGGTCACCGGTGGCTGTGTTCTTCATCATCTCGATCATCCTCGGCATCCTCGACTGGCCCGGCCTGGCCCGTTCCGTGCGCGCCAAATTCCTGTCGCTGCGCGAAGAGGAATATGTCCGCGCTGCCGAGATGATGGGCGCCAGTTCCGGCCGGGTGATCCGCAAGCATCTGCTGCCCAACTTCATGTCGCATCTGATTGCCTCGGCCACGCTGTCGATACCGGCCATGATCCTGGGGGAAACGGCGCTCAGCTTCCTGGGCCTCGGCCTGCGGGCACCGGCGGTCAGCTGGGGCGTGATGCTGAACGACGCGCAGAACCTCGCCTCGATCGAGATCTACCCTTGGACCGCCATCCCGATGCTGCCGATCATCGTGGTGGTGCTGGCTTTCAATTTCCTGGGTGACGGGCTGCGCGACAGTCTGGACCCCTATCAGCAATGAGCCTGCTGGCGGCGCTTCCGCCGGCCGGGGCCTATCGGGTCAGCGGGTCCGGTGCGCTGCCAAGCGCCTTTGCCGTCTCGGACCTGGCCACCGCCAGTTTCGCCGCCGTCGGGTTCGAACTTGCCCGGTTCATGCAGGCGGCCAACCTTGCCGCAGCGACGCCGGCCGTGTCGGTCGATCGTCGTCTGGCGTCCCTCTGGTTCGGGTATTCCTTAAAGCCCGACGGGTGGGAAATGCCGAACCTCTGGGATCCGATCGCCGGCGACTATCAGGCTGCCGACGGCTGGATCCGGTTGCACACCAACCTGCCCCACCATCGGGCGGCCGCGCTCAGGGTGCTGGACACCCTGGCCGACCGCACTGCGGTGACGCAGGCCACCCGCAACTGGTCGATCTCGGATCTGGAGACCCGGATCGTGGCCGAAGGCGGCGTTGCGGCAGCCATGCGCAGCCGCACCGAGTGGCTGGACCACCCGCAAGGCCGCGCCGTCGCCCGCGACCCCTTGATCGGCTGGCACGGTCCGCGCCGGATCACGCTGCGCGACCGGCCCCGGGCAACCGCTGCCCGCCCCTTGTCGGGGCTGCGGGTGTTGGACCTGACCCGCGTTCTGGCCGGGCCAGTCTCGACCCGGACACTGGCGGGTTTCGGGGCGCAGGTGTTGCGAATCGACCCTCCGGACTGGGACGAGCCCGGGGTGATCCCCGACATTTCACTGGGCAAGCGCTGTGCCTATCTGGATTTGAAATCGCCGGCAGGAATGGACCGACTGCAGGAGCTGTTGGCCCAAGCCGATGTGTTCGTGCACGGCTATCGCCCAGGGGCGCTGGACGCACTGGGCCTCGACAAGGCCAAACGCGACGAGATTGCACCCAACCGCATCGAGGTCACGCTGGACGCCTATGGCTGGCAGGGGCCTTGGGCGGCTCGGCGCGGATTCGACAGCTTGGTACAGATGAGCGCAGGCATCGCCGATGCCGGCCGTCTGTGGGCCAAGGCCGAAAAGCCGACCCCGCTGCCGGTTCAGGCTTTGGACCACGCGACCGGCTACCTGATGGCCGCCGCCGTCCTCTCGGCCCTGACCGAGGCCACCTTGGGCCGTTCCGTCATGGATGCCCGGCTGTCGCTGGCCCGCACGGCCGAGCTTCTGGCCAGCCTCGCCAAGACCGAGACCACCGAAGACATCACCAAGCCGACCCCTGCGGACTATGCCCACGACACCGAGCAATCGGGGTGGGGGCCGGGTCATCGTCTGAAGCCCGCACTGAACGTCGGGCCGGCCGGCATGCACTGGCCCCTGCACGCGTCCCGGCTGGGCACCTCCTCCCCCGTGTGGGAGCCGTCCTGACCCCACGCGCCACCGCCGCTCGGTCAGCGGTCATCGCCGCCCGGCCCGATATCGTCCAGATAGTCTTCGTCGATCGCGGCCTGAACCGCACCGGTCACCGCCTCGCGCTGCTGCGGCGTCAGGTCGCCGGCCTCCTTGCCGTCGGCCAGTCGCACAGTCACTTCACGGTGGGCGAACTGGATGCCTTCGCGCGCAAACAGTTCCCTGATCTCCTGATAGACCCGCTTGCGCACCAGCCATTGATCGCCCGGCTTGGTCATGAACTTGACCCGGATGATCATCGCGGAATCCTGCATCTCGATCACGCCCTGCGATTTGAGAGGCTGGATGAAATTGTCGCCGATCACCGGATCGCTCAGCAATTCCTGCCCCAGCTTCTTGATCAGCTTGCGCACCTTTTCGACATCGGTGTCATAGGTCACCCGCAGAGGAAGCTTCATGATGACCCAGTCGCGGGAATAGTTGGTCAGCACCTTGATCTCGCCGAAGGGTATGGTGTTCAGCGCCCCCAGATGGTGGCGCAGCTGCATCGACCGGACCGAGATCTTTTCGACCGTCCCCTTCACGTCGCCGATATCGACATATTCGCCCTTGCGGAACGCATCGTCCAACAGAAAGAACGCGCCCGAAAAGATATCCCGCACCAGCGTCTGCGCCCCAAAGCCCACCGCCAGGCCGACGACACCGGCGCCGGCAAACAGCGGGCTGACATTGATGCCAACCTCCATCAGGGCGATCAACCCGATCGAGACCACCACGATGGCCAGAATGGCGCCGCGGAACAGCGGAAGCAGTGTTGCCAACCGGCTCTGGCTGGCTTCGCCGCCCTCGTCGCCCAATTCGGCCTGACCGCCACCATCCTCGACTTCTTCGGCGATTTTCATATCGATCCAGATCCGGAAGAAATGGAACAGGATATACCCGATGAACAGGATCACCATCACGTCCAGCGCGCGCCCGACGGGCAGATCCTCGCTCCAACTGGCTTCGGGATTCCAGATGACCACCAGCGCATAGATGCCGACCACGAAGGCCAGAATGCCGGCCACCCGCCGGGCCAGATCCTCGTAGGTGACCATCGTGTGGCGCCGCTGCTCGGCCTCGGGCGTTTCCGAAGTCTCGCGCGCCTCGTCATCCGTGTCTGCCTCGGCGTTTATCGCTTCGATCTGGCGATTGCGGTCGAAATACCGTTCCAGAACATAGTTCATGGCCCCGTAGGCGATGACCACGGACATGAAGATCAGATAGCTGCTGGCCACGATCGGAATCGAATCCTCGGTTTCGAGAACCAGATCCACCGCCAACTTGAACCAACTGAACACCAGGTAGACGATCAGCACCGGAGCCCAGCCGAAGGATACGAAGCGCAGCAGCCACGACACCTGATCCGGCCTGCGCCCGCCCCGGATCGCGTTCGAGATCGCCCGCGCGTTGAACAGGATCATCAGGATGTTTCCGACCAGCCCGATCAGGGTCAGGCTGCCATATACCATGGCATAAACGTTGTAGTTGAGGCCAAAATCCGCCACCCAAGTCGAAAACAGAACCGCGGTGATGTCGTAAGTCGCCAGCGCTGAGGCCCAGATGTAAAGCCGCTTGGCGTCCCGGTCCGAAAACGGCGGCAGGCGATATTGACTGAGATACGGTGACAGCACCATGCGCCACAGGTCCGAAACCGTACGCGACAGGAAAAAGGCCGTGAAGATGGCGGTCACCGTGAACTGGATCGAGACGTCCTCAGACTGGCCGAAGAACAGATAGCCCACCAACAGCGCCATCAACATGGCAAAGACGGTGGCCCCGATTCCCATCAGGAACCGGAACACGAGGAATGGCATCTTTTCTCGATACCCTTGCGGGTTTTCCTTGATCCGGGCGACGACCCACCGTCGGGCAAAACGCTTGCCGTACAGCTCGATCGACAGCCACCGACCCAGCAGCAGGAACAGGATGTTCCAGCCCAGAACCTCGACATAGGTCATGATCCGACCATCGGGGCTGGTCTGTTCCAGAATGTATCGCACCTCGAAGATCGAATAGGGCAACGCCTCGAACCGCGAACGGACGGCCTCGCTGAATTTGGCAACGCGCTCCTGCGCCTTCATCAACTGCGAGCTTTCCGACATCGGATCATGCGGCGCGTCCTCAGCCCGAGCGGTGGACCCGGCACCCGAGGGCACCACCTTTCCGGCACTGTCAATCACGATTACGCTGGCCCCTGCCTCGGTCGCCGCGCGTATGGCGGCGGCAATATCCGAGTCGCTGCTCGTCCCGACCTGGTCGTCCGACCCTGTCGGATACCCCGGAATCAGCGAGGTCTGGGCCGGCGCCTGCACCGCACCTGCGACCATCACCGCCCAACACAGGCACATCACGCGGACAAGAATTGTCAGATTCATAAGGCTTGGCACCCAGTTTAATATCGGCTGTCCGGCAGCCTACAGGCGCGCGCGGCCCTGTTCAAACCGTCCGGCCGGGATTTCCCGACAACGTGTAGTGGCGTGTTTTTTCCAACATTCCTGACGGCCGGCATATTTTCAAATGCCTGATTTCCGAGTAACACATCCGAGACCGGCGATCCCGCGCCAGCAAACCCGTTTCGGGTCCACGTCGGCAGATGCCCTAGGGCTGTTGCCGAATCGCAATGCCTGACGCATTTGCGGCGCTGAAACAGCGCCTTTGGCAAGCGGACCCGGAAAAGATACGCTATCAGGTGCGAACGCGCGGAAAATGCACCGAGACCAATGAAACGGGCGAAGGCATGGGCCTAGGCACAAAAGACCAAATAACCGGCCGCGCGCCGCGCATCCTGTTCTACAGCCACGACACGTTCGGTCTGGGCCACCTCAGACGATCACGCGCGCTGGCGTCCGCGATCACGCAGGCCAACGCGCAGGCCTCGGCGCTGATCCTGACCGGATCCCCGGTCGCCGGTCGGTTCACCTTTCCACGACGCGTCGACCATGTGCGCCTGCCCGGCGTGACCAAACGCGCGGATGGCTCCTATGCGGCGCAGACCATCGGCATGGGGATCGACGAAGTGACCGAATTGCGGTCAGGCCTGATCCAGACCGCCGTGCGCCAGTTCGCCCCCGATGTTCTGATCGTCGACAAAGAGCCCACTGGGTTCCGTGGCGAACTGCTGCCGACGCTCGAGCAGTTGCACGAAACCGGCCATGCCAAGCTGGTTCTGGGCCTGCGCGACGTGCTCGATGAACCCGAAGTTCTGGCCGCCGAATGGGCCCGCAAGGATGCGGTTACCGCCACCGAAAAATTCTACCACGAAATCTGGGTCTATGGTCTGCGTTCGGTCTATGACCCGACCCGGGGCCTGCCGCTCAGCCCCGCGACCCAGGCCCGCATTCACTGGACCGGCTATCTGCGCCGCGACCTGGGCCCGGTCGGCACTCCGCCGGAACAGCCGTACATCCTGATCACGCCCGGTGGCGGCGGGGATGGCAAGGCCATGGTCAACCTTGTGCTGTCGGCTTACGAGCAGGACCCGGACCTGTCGCCGCGCGCCGTTCTGGTCTATGGCCCCTTCCTGTCGGGCGAATTGCGCGACGAGTTCGAAGCCCGTGTCGCGGCCCTGAACGGGCGGGTGACCGCGGTGGGGTTCGAATCGCAGATCGAGACCCTGTTCGCGGGTGCGGCGGGAGTTGTGTGCATGGGCGGCTACAACACCTTCTGTGAGGTGTTGTCGTTTGACAAACGTGCCGTGATCGTGCCGCGCACCACGCCGCGACTGGAACAATGGATCCGCGCCTCGCGCGCCGAAGACCTGGGCCTCGTCCGCATGCTGGACGAAACCCGCGATGGGTTGACGCCACAGGCGATGATTGCTGCCATCCGCAACCTGCCGAACCAGCCACTGCCGTCGCAGGCGATCCGCGCCGGCCTGCTGGACGGGCTCGACTATGTTACCGGCCGCGTCGATGCCCTGCTGTCGCAGGAACGGGAGCGCGCCACCGGATGAGCAGAACCGCGCCTAGGCTGGCGGTGTTGGTCAAGGGCTGGCCACGCCTGTCCGAGACGTTCATCGCCCAGGAACTGGTTGCCCTGCAAGAGGCGGGCCACGACTTCGACATCTGGTCGCTGCGCCACCCGACAGACACCAAGCGCCACCCGCTGCACGACCGGTTCGCCGGCACGGTCCATTACCTGCCGGAATACCTGTTCGAAGAACCCGAACGGGTCTGGGCGGGGCGCCGGGCCGCGCAAGCCTTGCCGGGATACGACCGCGCCTATCGGCAGTGGCGGCAGGATCTGCGGCGCGACCCCACGCACAACCGCATCCGCCGGTTCGGTCAGGCCTGCGTTCTGGCCGCCGAACTGCCCGCCGAAACCCGCGCACTGTATGCGCATTTCATGCATACGCCGTCCTCGGTCGCGCGCTATGCCGCGATTATGCGGGGTCTGCCGTGGAGCTTTTCGGCCCATGCCAAGGACATCTGGACCTCGCCCGACTGGGAGAAGCGCGAAAAGCTGCAGGCCGGCACCCATGGCGCGGCCTTCGGCGCCACCTGCACTGCGGTCGGCGCCCGCCACCTGCGCGAGCTGGCCGACGATCCGGCCCGGGTCGAGCTGATCTATCACGGGCTGGACCTGTCCAGATTCCCGCACGCGCCAGACCGCCCATTGCGAAAGGTCGGCGCGCCGTTCCGCATGCTCTCGGTGGGCCGGCTGGTCGAAAAGAAAGGCTTTGACCGTCTGTTGAAGGCGCTGGCGCTTTTGCCCGCGCAGCTCGACTGGCACTGGACCCATATCGGCGGCGGTGCCTTGTCGGACGGCCTGCGAGACCTGGCCACAACCCTGGGTCTGTCGGGCCGCATCACCTGGCGGGGTGCCTGCGACCAGCCCGAGGTGATCGCGGCCATGCGCGCAGCCGACCTGTTCGTTCTGCCCAGCCGCATCGCGGCGGATGGCGACCGGGATGGTTTGCCCAATGTGTTGATGGAGGCCGCTTCTCAGAAGCTGCCGATCCTGTCCACGCCGGTTTCGGCCATCCCCGAATTCATCGAAAATGGGGTGCACGGGGTTCTGTCCGCCGACAAGCCTGACGCACTGGCGGGTGCGATCTCGGCCCTGGCGGCAGAACCCGCGAAAGCCGCGGCTATGGCCGACGCGGCCCATGACCGGTTAATTTCCGAATTCCGCATGGAACCCGGCATCGCACGGTTGTCGGCCCGGCTGCGGGCCTTGTGCGCGGATCAGGGGTGATGACGCGGGTGGCCTTCTACGCGCCGATGAAAGCGCCGGACAGTCCGATACCGTCGGGCGACCGGCAGATGGCTCGTAACCTGATGGCCGCAATCGGGGCCAATGGAACCCCGGTCGATCTGGTCTCGCGCCTGCGCATCTATGACAAGACGGGGGACGCATCGGTCCAGGCCGCGTTGCGTCGGGCCGCCCGGTCCGAGGCCGAACGGCTGATCGCCGACCTGCCCGGCGATACCGGGCTTTGGGTAACCTACCACAACTATTACAAGGCGCCCGATCTGCTGGGGCCGGTTGTGGCCAAGGCCCGCGGCCTTCCTTACGTGCAACTTGAAAGCACCCGCGCCCTGTCGCGCCTGACCGGGCCATGGGCCGGGTTCGCCCGCGCTGCCCATGACGCGTGCGATGCGGCCCGGGTGATCTTCTATCACACGGCGAATGACCTTATCACGCTGAAGCGGGAACGGTATGGCGATCAGGCGCTGATCGAGCTGCCGCCGTTCCTGCCGCGTACGGATCTGCCGCCCCGGTCGCGCTGCGACGGACCGATGCTGGCCGTGGGCATGATGCGGCCCGGCGACAAACTGGCGTCGTATACGATCCTGGCCGAGACGCTGGCCCTGCTGCAAGGCGACTGGTCGCTGGACATCGCCGGCGACGGCCCGGCCCGGGCGCAGGTTCAGGCCCTGATGGCCCCTTTCGCGGCGCGGGTGCGCTTTCTTGGGCAATTGGACGCCCCCGCGATGCAGGATGCCTATACGCGCGCCGCGCTCTTGGTCTGGCCTGGCGTGAACGAGGCCTATGGCATGACCTATCTCGAGGCGCAGGCCGCCGGAGTGCCGGTGGTGGCGCAGGATCGCCCCGGAGTGCGGGACGTGCTGGCGCCCTCGTGCTATCCCAAGCCGGAGGAAGGGCCGCAGGCGCTGGCCGCCCGTATCTACAACTTTCTGGCCGATACCGACCTGCGACGAACCGAAGGCGGGAAGGCTCGCGCTCATATCGCCGAACGCCACCTGATGCCTGCGGCCTCGGACCGGTTCTGGGCTGGCGTCGCGCCCCTGCTGGAGGACCGCACATGACACGTCTGGCCCTGCTGCGACACGGTCATACCACCTGGAACCGCGCCGGACGCATTCAGGGCCGCAGCGACATTCCTCTGGACGACGAAGCCCGCGCCCAGTTGTCCGGCCTGCGCCTGCCGCCCCCTTGGAACGAGGCGGAGTTGTGGTCCAGCCCGCTGAGCCGCGCGACCGAAACGGCACAATTGGTCACCGGGCGCGCGCCGCGCACCGATCCGGCCCTGACCGAGATGGACTGGGGCGACTGGGAAGGAAAGCGCGGGCGGGACCTGATCGCCGACCCCGACAGCGGCTACCGCCATATTGAGGATTGGGGCTGGGATTACCGCCCCCCCGGCGGCGAAAGCCCGGCTGAGCTCTGGGCCCGGCTCGAGCCCTGGCTGGCCGGTCTGCAAACCGATGCGGTCGCCGTTTGCCATATCGGGATCATGCGCGTCATTCTGGCCCGGGCCTGGGGGTGGGGGTTTGCCGGCCCTGCGCCATTCCGTATCAAACGCAACCGCCTGTATGTTGTCGATCTGGACCGGATGCAGCCCGAACCCGAACCGGTCAGCCTGACCCCGCGCGAGGACATTTCATGAAGGTCATGATCGCCGTCACCCATCTGTTGGGAACCGGGCATCTCAGCCGGGCCCTGACGCTGGGGCGGGCTTTTGCCCAGGCCGAGCACGCGGTCACGGTCGTCTCGGGCGGGATGCCCGCGCCGCAACTGGATCGTGCCGGCCTGAGCCTCGTTCAACTGCCGCCGCTGCGCTCGGACGGCACCGATTTCACGCGGTTGCTGACCGAAAGCGGCCAGCCCGCTGACCCCGACTATCTGGCGAAACGGGCCGCAATGCTGGCGCACGCGGTGCAAACCGGTCAGCCCGACATTCTGATTACCGAGTTGTTCCCCTTCGGCCGCCGCAGCCTGAGCGCCGAGTTTCTTGCCCTGCTGTCGGCGGCAAAGGACCTACCGGCGCGACCGGTTGTGCTGAGTTCGATCCGCGACATCCTGGCACCCCCTTCCAAGCCCGCGAAGGCCGAACGGGCCGACGAGATCGTGGCCGAATTCTTCGACGGCGTGCTGGTGCATTCCGACCCACAAGTCACACCCCTTAGCGTCAGCTGGCCGGTGTCTGAGCGGTTGGAAAGCCGCCTGCACTACACCGGTTTCGTCGCACCGCCGGCGCCGCTGCCCCATTGCGACGGCATCGGGACAGGCGAGGTTCTGGTGAGCGCTGGCGGCGGTTCGGTGGGGCAGCCGATCTTTCGCGCGGCCATCGAGGCCGCCCGAAAGATGCCAGACAGCCGCTGGCGGCTGCTGGTCGGCGGCGGCGACGCTCAAACCCGCATGGATGAACTGCGCACACTGGCCCAAGGCTGGCCGATTACGATCGAGCCGGTCCGGCCGGATTTTCGCAACATGCTGCCTCTGGCGGGGGCGTCCGTCAGCATGTGCGGGTACAACACCGCAATGGACCTGTTGCAAGCGGGTACACCGGGCGTCCTGATCCCGTTTGATGACGGCAAGGAGGTGGAGCAGACCCTGCGAGCCCGTAGCCTCGCCCATTTGCCGGCGATGCGCGTTTTGTCCTCGGCGGAGCTAACCGGAGACGCTTTGGCCCGTTCGGTCGCAGCAGTCATGGAACAGGGCCCCCGCATTCCGGCCACGCAAGGCTTTGACGGTGCGCATCGGACGGTCGAAATCGCCCTGCAGCTGCGGGAGGCGCGCGGATGACCTGGGACTGGACCCCGTTGGCGGACGAACTGCGTATCTGGTCCCGGGCCGGGCAGACATTGCCGCTGTGGTGGCGCGATGATGATGCCGTGGCGGCGACGCCGCAACTCGAACGCCTGACGGACCTGTCGCGGCGGCTGGGCCTGGCGGTTCATCTGGCCGTCATTCCGCAGGCGGCCCAGCCGGATCTTGCCACCCTGATCGCCCGGACGCCCGAGTTGATTCCGGTGGTTCATGGCTGGGCCCACCACAACCACGCACCTGCCGGTGAGAAGAAGGCCGAATTCCGCCTGCATCGGCCACTTGAGGCCATCAAGGACGATGCCCGCCGCGGCCTTGCGCAATTGCGCGACCAGTTCCGAGACCGGCTGCGCCCGATGTTCGTGCCGCCCTGGAACCGGATCGCGCCCGAAGTCGCAGCGACGCTGCCCGAACTGGGCTATCGGTTCCTGTCGACGGCAACCCCGCGCACTCAAAGGCTGGCGGCGCCGGAGCTTGAGCAGGTGAATACCCATCTGGACCCGATTGATTGGCGTGGCACGCGCGGGCTAGCCGACCCCGATGGGCTGATCGCCCGAACCACGGTGTTGCTGCGCGACCGCCGGCTGGGCCGCGCGGACCCCCAGGAGCCTTTTGGCGTGTTGACCCACCATCTGGTCCATGATCAACAGATCTGGGATTTCACCGAAGCACTGCTGACGCACCTGCTGCAGGGTCCAGTCCGCATCTGGACAGTACCCGCGCACTGAACGACCAAGGGAGACCCCGATGAGCCGACTGGATTCCATGCTGCGCCGTCTGACCGCCCAGCGCGACGGGCTGAACTGGGCTGCGGCGCAGATCGCGGGCCTGGACGGCGACGTGCTGGACATGGGTCTGGGCAATGGCCGCACCTATGATCATCTGCGCGAAATCCTGCCCCAAAGGCGCATCTGGGTGATGGACCGGGTGCTGCAATGCCACCCCGATAGCACACCCCCCGCCGAGGATTTCCTGCAGGGCGAGGCCGAGCCGATGCTGGCCAGACTGGCCGATCGCGGCCCGTGCGTGGCGCTGGCGCATTACGATTTCGGACGCGGCATCAAGCACGAAGACGTGGCCGAAGCCGCCCGGCTCAGCCCGTTGATCGCCCGGGTCATGGTACCCGGCGGCTTCCTGATCTCGGGTCAGCCGCTGGTGGGGTTCGAACAGATACGCGGCCCCGACAGCATCGCGCCCGACCGCTATCTTTTCTATCGCGCCTGATCAAGCCACGCGGCGCCCGCGTGACCACACCGCGCGTAGGGCCGGCACCGCATCCCGTATCCGGAACCGGATCAGATCGCCGCGCATTCCGGCTTCAATCGCGCCCCGATCCATCAGTCCGGCGGCCCGCGCCGGGGCCAAGGTCACGGTCTTCAATCCGCGCGCCATGTCCCCCCACATTCGGCCCAGTTGTACGGCAGACAACAGCAAGGCCGAAGGCACATAGTCGGACGACAGGATGTCCAGGTATCCGTGTCGGGCCAGGTCGCGCGCCGCCACGTTGCCGGAATGCGATCCGCCTCGGATCACGTTGGGCGCCCCCATCATCACTTGTATGCCGAGGTCATGGCAGGCCCGGGCGGCCTCGACGGTGGTGGGAAACTCGGCTAGGCGAATGCCGTGACCCGCCGACACCCGCACCTGCTCGGGCGTGGTGTCGTCATGGCTGGCCAGAACCGCCCCAAACCGACGCGCGGCCCGCACGACTTCGTGTTCGTGCCGGTCTCCGTTGCGGTCCCGCAAGGCCTTCAATTGGGCAACATGTTGCAGAAACATGTCGTCGTTCATCGCGTATTTGCCCTTCAGATAGGCCTCTAACTTGGACAGGTCGCGGAACTGGCGCTGCCCCGGCGTGTGATCCATCAGCGAAACGATGCCGACCCGGTCCTCGGGGCCGAAGTCGGCCAACTCCTCGATCAGGGTTTCCGAGCAGAGCTCGGCCCGCAGATGTAGAAAATGGCTGATCTTCAGCGCGTCCTGCGCCCGTAAGTCCCACAGTTCGCGCGAGAGCCCGCGCGCGTAGGGCAGATACCGCCGCGCACCCGACGGGATCGACCCGACCCGCATCGCATCGAACACCGTGGTGATTCCGGTACTGGCCAGTTCGGCGTCATGCGCGATGATCGCGGCGGCGTGGGGCCAGTCGACGCCCGGCCGCGGCTGGATGTGACGCTCGAGATTGTCGGTGTGCAGTTCGACCAGACCGGGGCCGACGAAATCTCCCTCGCAATCGATCGCGCCCCTGGGAACCCGAGGGCCGGGATCGACCGCGGCGATGGTTCCGCCGGCGACCCGGACACAGCCGCGTACGATCTCGTCGGGCAGAACCAGTGCGGCATTGGCAAGGATCAGTTCATCTGTCATCGGAATTTCACACGGATTGTTCTAACAAGAGGCCACGCAACAGGAGGCCAAGGTGACATACAGGCGCTACGCGATCTATTTCGTTCCCCCCCGCAGCGCGGATTGGGCCGCATTCGCAACGGCCTGGCTGGGCTGGGACGCCGAGACCGGGACCGAGGTTGGGCATCCTGCGGTCGATGGCCTCGATATTGCCAGCATCACCGAGGTTCCGCGCAAATACGGCCTGCACGCGACGTTGAAGCCGCCCTTTCGCCTGCGCGCCGGGCAGACACTGCCTGCACTCGAGGCGGCCTGTGCGCGCCTCGCGGCGGTACAGCGCGCGCTGACACTGGACGGGTTGGAAATCGCCCGGCTGGGCCGGTTCCTGGCCCTGCGCCCCTTGGGTGATACCGACGCGCTGAACGCGCTGGCCGCGGCCTGCGTCCGCGAGCTGGACGGGTTTCGGGCACCCTTGACCGATGCGGATCTGGCCCGCCGGCGCGCGGCCCGCCTGACACCCGCGCAAGAGGCCAACCTGGCGGCCTGGGGCTATCCTTACGTGCTGGACGCCTTTCGATTTCACATCACCCTGTCCGGCAAGCTGGACAAAGACACCCTCGGCCGAACCCAGGCGGTTCTGGAGTATCACCTTGCCCCCTTGTTGCCTGCCCCGTTCCACATTGCGGATCTGGCGCTGGTCGGCGAGGCCGAGGACGGGCGGTTTCACGTGATCCATCGCTATGCCCTTTCGCCCTGAAGCTGCCGCAGGATCTGATCGACGGTCCGCGCGAGCGGGCCAGAATTGTCCACGGTGATCACCCGCCGCAAACCGTCCGGCAGCGGGGTCTTGGCCCGCCCCAACCGATTGGCCTGCGCGGACGTGCTTTCCCGCCCGCGATCTCTGAGCCGTCGCGCCAGAACCTCGGGGGAGGCAGTCAACGAGACGACAACCAGATCTCCGAACACTTCCTGCGCCGGCAGCAGGACCGAACGGGACAGGTTGACCAGAATGCCACGGGCCGCGCGCCGCTGGTCCAGGATCGAGGCCGGGATTCCGTAGAGCAACCCATGCGCGGGCCAGTGCAGCGCAAAGGCACCATTGGACGCCAGCAGATGGAACTGCGCCTCGGTCACGCGTTCGAAATCCTCGCCTTGTTCGCCCATGGGTCGGGTGATCACCCGCCGAACGCGGCAATATCCCGGTTCCCGGTCCAGAAGCGCCTGGATCACGCTGTCCTTGCCCACGCCAGACGGCCCAGCCACGGCAATGACCGGCGCCAGACTCATATCATCCGCTCCGGCGCGAAGCCCGAAACATCCACCGCCCTGTCACAGACCCGATCGCGCGCCTCGGCGTCGTGGAATATGCCGACGATGGCGGCGCCACGCGCCTTGGCCTCGCCGATCAGCGACAACACGGTTTCGCGGTTCTCGGCATCCAGGCTGGCGGTCGGCTCGTCCAGCAACAGCGCCGGATAGTCATGCACGAAACCACGGGCGATGTTCACGCGCTGTTGCTCGCCGCCCGAAAAGGTCGTCGGGCTCAGGCCCCAAAGGCGTTCCGGGATGTTGAGCCGGCGCAGCAGTGCGCTGGCCCTCCCGCGTGCGGCCTGCCGATCCACGCCCAGCGCCAGCAACGGCTCGGCCACGACGTCCAGCGTCGGCACCCGCGGCACCACGCGCAGAAACTGACTGACATAGCCCAGAGTTTCGCGGCGCAGTTGCAAGATCTCGCGCGGTTGGGCCCGTGCGACGTCCAGGCCACCCACCCGCACCTGACCCGAGGCCGCCAGGTAATTACCGTAGATCACCCGCATCAGCGTGGACTTCCCGGCCCCGCTGGCCCCGGTCAGGGCCACGCATTCTCCGGCCTCGACCCGCAGCGACGCGCCAGCCATCACCGGGATCACGGCGTCGCCCAGATTGTGGAGGACGAAACTCTTGCTCACATCTGTCAGTTCGATCATCGCGGTTCACCCTTTCGCACGGTGTCAGACCTGCAGAACGCTGGACACAAGCAGTTGCGTATAGGCATGCTGCGGGTCGTCCAGCACCTGATCGGTCAGCCCCGCCTCGACCACCTCGCCATCCTTCATCACCATCAACCGGTCCGCCAGCAGCCGGACCACGGCGAGATCATGGGTGACGATGATGGCGCTCAGCCCCATCTCGCGCACCAGACCGCGCAGCAGGTCCAGCAGCCGCGCCTGCACCGAGACATCCAGCCCGCCGGTCGGTTCATCCATGAAGACCAGCCGCGGACCGGTCACCAGGTTGCGCGCGATCTGCAACCGTTGCTGCATGCCGCCCGAAAACGCGCTGGGTCGGTCGTCCACACGAGATTCTGCAATCTCGACCCGGCCCAGCCAATCCAGCGCCTGCCCGCGGATCTGACCATAATGCCGGCTCCCCACGGCCATCAGCCGCTCGCCGATATTGCCACCGGCGCTGACCGACATGCGCAGCCCGTCGCGGGCATGCTGATGCACAAAGGCCCAGTCGGTGCGCCCCAGCATCCGGCGGGCCGGTTCCGACATCGTGACCGTGTCCACCGGCCCATCGGTGCGGGTGTCGAAGATTACCTGCCCGGCATCCGGTTTCAGATGCCCGGCCAGACAGTTCAGCAGGGTCGACTTGCCCGACCCGCTTTCGCCGACGATCCCCATCACCTCGCCGGGGTAGAGGTCGAAACTGACATCCCGGCACCCGATCCGCGCGCCATAGCGTTTCTCGATGCCTTTGACCTGCAACAGCGGGGTCATGCCGCGCCCTCCTGCGTCAAACGCCCTTGGTGTCCGGCGTCGCGGCGGGACCGGCAGTAATCGGTGTCCGAGCACACGAACATCCGGTTGCCTGCATCGTCCGTGATCACCTCGTCCAGATAGCTGTCTTCGGCCCCACACAGATCGCAGGCATGATCGGCCTTGGCGGCCTCGAACGGGTAGTCCTCGAAATCGAGGCTGACCACCCGCGTATGCGGCGGCACCGCATAGATCCGCTGCTCGCGCCCGGCACCGAACAGCTGGATCGCGTTCATTTCCAGTTTCGGATTGTCGAATTTCGGGATCGGAGACGGGTCCATCACATAGCGCTCAGCCACCCGGACCGGATAGGCATAGGCCGTGGAAATCGCGCCGTGCTGGCTGATGTCTTCGTAGAGTTTCACATGCATCAACCCGTATTCCTGCAGGCTGTGCATCTTGCGTGTCTCGGTTTCGCGCGGTTCCAGAAACCGCAGTGGTTCGGGGATCGGGACCTGATAGACCAGGATCTGATCGGCGCGCAGCCGGGCCTCGGGGATACGGTGGCGGGTTTGGATGATGGTCGCCTTCCCGGTCTCTTCGGTCGTGACCACGCCCGCCGTCTTTTCAAAGAACTTTCGGATCGACACGGCATTGGTCGTGTCATCGGCACCCTGATCGATGACCTTGAACGT
This sequence comes from Ruegeria sp. BHSA191, assembly GCF_059613325.1. NCBI lineage: Bacteria > Pseudomonadati > Pseudomonadota > Alphaproteobacteria > Rhodobacterales > Roseobacteraceae > Ruegeria > Ruegeria sp. BHSA191. The sequence goes on along the minus strand of NZ_JBXWSH010000008.1, from coordinate 105,077 downwards.
ATCGTCGGGGGTCAGCGTCGCGGCCGAGACCTGAACCCCGCCCGTGCCCCAGCCATAGGGCATGGGCATCTCGCGGCTTGCAAAAGGCACCTGATAGCCGGGCACCGCCAAAGCCTTGAGAATGGCCCGACGGATCATCCGCTTGGTTTGTTCGTCCAAATATGCGAAGTTATACTCATTCATTTGATGTATCACTTTCGGTTTTTGGTGTTGTTGTGGACGGTTATCTGGTTGCCTCGGCCTTCGCGGTCGTCATGGTGTACTTTCTCTGGCGCAGGATACACTCCCGGCGACGGCGCCGGGCCATGCGACGCGACCAACATGGCGAATGGGCCGCGATCGGCTCGGAAACCGCCACACGGCCGTTTGCTGCCGACAAGACAACCCATCAAGCGGACAGGATGCAGGCAGGTCACGGAAGTCATTCTGCCGCCTCCGGTGATGCCACTCGTTCTTGGGCCTCGCGGCGCAATTTGCGCACCAGTTCCAGTTCGGACTGGAAATCGACGTAATGCGGCAGCTTGATATGCTCCAGAAAGCCGGTCGCCTGAATGTTATCGGCATGGCTTAGGACGAATTCCTGATCCTGCGCCGGGGCACCCAGATCGTCTTCGCCCAATTCCTCCCAGCGCAAGGCGCGGTCCACCAGCGCCATGGCGATGGCTTTGCGCTCGGACTGGCCGAAGACCAGCCCATAGCCGCGAGTAAACTGCGGCGGCTCGGTTTTTGATCCCTTGAACTGGTTCACCGTTTCGCATTCGGTCAGGGCGATCTCGCCGATCTCGATCGCGAAACCCAGTTCGGGGATTTCCATCTCGACCGCGACGGTGCCGATGCGCAACTCGCCCACGAAAGCGTGGTTGCGGGCATAGCCGCGCTGGGTCGAATAGGCCATCCCCAACACGAACCCTTCGTCCCCACGCGTCAGCGATTGCAGGCGCAGGGGGCGGTCGGCCGGGAACTCCATCGGTTCGCGCGTAAGGTCGCCCGGCGGTTCATCGCTGGCGGGTTCATCTTGAATTAGGCCTTCGTCCTTGAGGAATTCGGTGATGCGCGGGGTCGGCTCATGGCGCGGCGCGGCGGTGGGGGCTGCAGGCACCGCGCCATCGGCGGCCAGTTTGAAATCCAGCAGACGGTGCGTGTAGTCGAAGGTCGGGCCCAGAACCTGCCCGCCCGGTGCGTCCTTGAACGTGGCCGAGATCCGGCGATCGCAGGCCATGCCGCCGGTATCGACCGGGGTCGAATAGCCGAACCGCGGCAGGGTGGTACGGTAGGCGCGGATCAGGAAGATCGCCTCGATCAGATCACCGCGCGCCTGCTTGATCGCAAGTGCGGCCAGATCGGGGTCGTACAGAGAGCCCTCGGCCATCACGCGGTTCACCGCAAGGCTTAGTTGTTCGCGGATCTGCGCCAAGGACAATTCAGCCACGCCGGGATCGCCCCGGCGTTCCTCGGCCAGCCAAGCATGGGCGTTTTCGATCGCCTTTTCGCCCCCTTTGACGGCTACGTACATGGCCTAACCCTCGGGCTGGATGCGGGTGCTGCGCGGCAGGGCCGCGACCGTATCACCGCAGGTGAAGAAGAAATCGCACCCCAACGGATACAGGTCCGAATTGTCCTGCAGCGCCGCAACGTCGGGCACGGAAAGGCGTGCGGCGTCGCGGATGCCCGGACCTCGCAGGACTGCACCGGAAAGGTCCAGCGCGTCGCACTCCACGATCAGGGTGGCGGATCGGTCCGGATATTCCGGTGTGCCGATCCGGTATTGGTCCAACGGCACCAGGTCCGGCCAGCAGCCTACGGCGAAATCCGCCTGCTCGGCGGGCACGAGGGGCGCACCGGTATGGAAGGTCAGCCATTGGCGAATGGCCGAACTATCGGCCCCGCCCGCCAGATAAACGCCCGTATCCGGGTCGCATAGCGTCAGCAGAAGCGTTCCCGCGGCGACCGACAGGCCGTCGGGCGGGGTCGCGCCGACCAGCTGCCGCAACTCGCCCGGCCGGGCCATCACGGTCATGGCCGCACGAAAGGCGTGGGCCGCCTGAATCGGCGCGTCGGTGAAACCGCCTGAAAAACGGGTCTGTGGGGTCATTGATCCTCTCCCCGAACCATCGTGAAAAACTCGACCTTGGTGGCCGCGGCCTTCGCGGCCCGGGCCGATTTGGCCGCCTGGACCTGGCGGGTCAGCGGCTCCAGAATTTTCGCACGCACCTCGTCTGCGCCCCCGGTCTGCATCAGCGCGTCGATCAGAGCGGCGGTTTCGGCATGGGTCTTGTCGCGCCCCTGCACATATCCGTGGCCCTCGGTTCCATCGGCCAAGACCAGAGCGCAGCGCGTGACCGTCATCTCGCCCAGGTTGAATGGCGCGCCCGTACCGCCTGCCCGCCCCCGCACCATGACGCCGCCAATCTCGGGCGTGCGCAGCCACTGGAACTCGGGACGCGCGCCATAGCCGGACCACAAGGCCGCCAGCGACTCGGCCGGCGCACGTGCCAGAAGGCCCAGCCAGGCCCGTCGATCACCTGTCGCAATTTTTGTCTGTTCCGCCATCAAAGCCTCTTGGCCAAGTTGTCTACAACTACTATACAACTAGACAAATCATAACGAGGCAATGGGTGACTCGCAACGAATATGCTGTGAAGTTTTGATGACATGAGCCAAACACCGATCTGGAAGACCATCGCGCTGGCGCTGACCGCCGACATCGCCGAGGGCCGCTTTGCCACCGGCGACCGCCTGCCAACCGAGGCGCAGCTGGCCGCAACCCACGGCGTGAACCGCCACACGGTGCGCCGGGCCCTGGCCGAACTGGCCAAGCAAGGCCTGGTGCATCCGCGCCGCGGGGCCGGCGTGTTCGTTTCGGCAGCAGCGACCGATTACCCGATCGGCAAACGGGTCCGGTACCACCAGAACATCTCGGCCAGCGGCAAGATTCCGGGCAAGCGGGTACTGTCGCTGATCACCCGCGCCGCCGACAAGACCGAGGCCGAGGCGCTGAAGCTGACCCCCGGCGACCCGGTGCATGTCTATGACGGGTTGTCGCTGGCCGATGGACAACCGATCGCGGTGTTCCAAAGCGTCTTTCCTGCCGCCCGCCTGCCGGACCTGCCCGAGGCGCTGGCCGAGAACGGCTCGGTCACGCGGGCGCTGCGGTACTGCGGCGTGGCGGATTATACCCGTATCTCGACTCGCCTGACCGCCCGCGCGGCCGACGCGGTTCAGGCCCGGCACCTGCAACTGATCGAGGGCGCGCCGGTTCTGCATTCGGTCGGCATCAATGCCGATCCGCAGGGGCATCCGGTTGAATACGGCAAGACCGTCTTTGCCGGTGAGCGGGTCACCCTGACGCTGGATGACGACCACGGGTGATGCCGGTCAATCTTCGTATTTCTCCAGGAACGCCTCGGCGGGCAACGCGCGGAAATCGGGCAGCGCCGCGCGCAGGCGGGCATTGTCCCAGTCCCACCAGGCCAGAGCCATCATCCGCTCGGCCACCCGCTCCGGGAACCGGCGGCGGATGGGTTTGGCGGTGACACCGCCGACGATGGTATAAGGCGGCACGTCCTTGGTCACGATCGCCCCGGAGGCGACGACTGCCCCGTGCCCGATCGTCACCTCGGGCTTGATGATGGCCGCGTGGCCGATCCAGGTGTCGTGCCCGATATGCGCCAGCCGCCCCGCGCGCAGGGCGAACCAGTCCGCATCATCCTCGGCATCGTCCCAATAGTCAGCCGAGCGATAGTGGAAGTGATGCAGAGACGCTTTCTCAATCGGATGGTCGGTGGCCCCGATCCGGGTGAAACTGGCGATATTGGCGAATTTTCCGATCCTGGCATTGGCGATGTCGCAGGTCCGGTCGCAATAGGAGTAGTCCCCGATAACCGAATTCGTCACCCGCGTTCCGGCACCGATTTCGACAAAGGCGCCAAAGCTGCTGCCGGTTATCTGGCAATCCGGGTGGATGACGGGCTGGTCCGGTCGCAAGCGCGCCATGGTCTGCAAGTCCTCGTATGCGATTCAGGGCAACATCAGGGGCTTGGCCTGCGGGTCGCACGGTTTTCGCGCCTTGGGTGGCCCGCCCTGGATCAGCCGCCTGCGCAGCCAGCCCGAGAACCAGTCCATCAGCATGACCATCAGGATGACCAGCACGATGTAATAGGCCACCTCCTCCCAGTCTTTCTGGGTGATGATCGCCTGTGTCAGCAACAGACCGATCCCACCGCCGGTGATCGCCCCGATCACGGTCGCGCTGCGGGTGTTGGATTCCAGGAAGTACAGGACCTGGCTGAGCAGAACCGGCGTGATCTGCGGGATTACCCCGAAACGATATTTCTGCGGCGCATTGGCCCCGGTGGACTCTACGCCTTCGATCTGCTTTTGGTCGACGTTTTCCAGCGCCTCGGAAAAAATCTTGCCGAAGGTGCCGGTATCAGTGACGAGGATGGCCAGCGCCCCAGTCAGCGGCCCGGGCCCGAAGGCGCGCGCCAGCACCACCGTCCAGATCAGGCCATCCACCCCGCGCAGAAAATCGAAGACGCGCCGCACGATGAACCGGGCTGAGCGCAAAGGGTTGAAGTTCCGCGTCGCCGCGAAGGCCAGCGGCAGGGCGATCAGCGCGGCGCCGAATGTTCCCAGAAAGGCCATCAGGATGGTTTCGAAAATCGCCCAGGCCACGTCCTGATGGCGCCACATCTTGTTGGTCCAGAAATCGTTGAATATGGCCCCTGCCTGACCGCTGGCGGCCAGCCCGGCCAACTGGGCAAAGGACTTGCCATGATAGGGGCTGTCCAGCGTGAACCAGAACAGCTCCCAGCCAGTGAAGTATCGGAACACCTCGGCCCGGTTGCGCGTCACGGTCAGGCGCCCGGCTTCGGTGGTGATCGCCAGCCGGTTTCGCGACAGGCTGATCCACTCGGGCACCGCGTCCGAAGGCAGTTGGGCCTGCACTCCCGCTGATCGGCTGGGCGTGGCGCGCACCGTTCCATAGCCGGGGATGTCAAATTCGACAGAGTCAGGACCGAAGCGAACGACATGGCCGCCCTCAAGGTCGATCACCGTGGTTTCGCCGAGGGTCACCCAGTCGGGCGCCTGACCCTCGGGATAGGCGCCCTTGCGCTCGCCCTCGATGGCGACCGAGACGTCGCCAGTGCGGTTGTCGCGGGTCACATGGGTCTTGTAGCTGAAGCTGTCAGAAATCAGAATCCGGCCGTTTTCCCAGTTCGCCCGTCCGGCAAGACCGGGCATGTCGAAGGCAAAGAACACATAGATCAGGTAGACCAGAACCAGACCGGGCAGCGCGAGACTGGTCAGGCGTTTGCGCGCGAACAGGCGGTCGGCCCGGGCCTTCAGCGCCTCGCGGGGCAGATCGGTGGCAAAAGTCGTCATGCGGCGGTTCCTTTCTGCGCGCCCTCGGTCAGGCGGGTTCGCACCGACCCCGAAACCTGGTCGACGATCACGATCGTGACGAACAGCAGAAGAAAGATCGCCGCCGCGTCGTCATACCGTCCCTGCCCCCACGACATCGCGTTGCGCAGCTCATAACCAAGGCCCCCCGCGCCGACGAACCCCAGGATGGCCGAGGCGCGGATGTTGATCTCGAACCGCAGCAGGGCATAGCTGACATAGTTCGGGCCAACTTGTGGGATCACGCCCAGAACCATCCGCTGCGTCCAGGTGGCACCGACCGACTGCAGCCCCTCGACCGGCTTCAGCGACGCGTTTTCGTTGACCTCAGAAAACAACTTGCCGAGCGCACCGGCGGTATGGATGGCGATTGCGATCATGGCCGGAACCGGACCGCCACCCAGCACGAAGATCAGAACCAGCGCGATCACGATCTCGGGGACGGCCCGGCAGATATCGGCGAGGCGGCGAAACAGCGGGATCAGCCGAGGCCAGGGCGCCAGCCCCCGTGTCGAGACCAGCGCCAGAAATGCTCCTGCCAGCGTGCCGACCAGTGTGGCCGCTGCCGCGATGTTCAACGTTTCGACCAGGGCCGGAAAATACGCGACAAGGTTCGCGGGCATGTCCGCAATCTTGTCCCACGCCTCGGACAGCACCTCGGCCGGATAGTCCAGAACGCGGTGCAGGCCGTCGGTGAAACTGCCGGCATTGCGCCTGTCGGCGGTGCGGAACCCCGCAGCCATCAAGGCCACGAACAGGATCAGAAGAATTCCGCCATAGACCCGCTTTCGGCGGGTCATCGCGACATAGTCGTCGCGGACATCGTCTACGCTTCGGGCGCTGGCGGTCAGATCTGTCATGGAATTCTCCCGGATGGACGGCGAGGCCCGGCCTCAGGCCGGACCCCGGGGCGGCAAGGCTTGGCGTCAGTTCGACTTCAGCTTGCGGGCCTCGATGATGCTTTCATAGGCCGCATGGGTGATCGGTTCGAACCCTTTGGCTTCTCCCGCCGCCACGCCATAGAAACAGTCACGGTCCTTTTCGGCCAATCCGGCCATCAGCGCCGTCATCTTCGCCTTGATCTCGGCCGGCAGCGCCTTGCGCAGCACGACCGGGCCTTCGGGGATGGGCTTGGACCGCCAAATCTCGACCAGATCGTTCATGTCCACCAGACCGGCATCGACCGCCTTGCGCAGGGCACCCGAGTTGTATCCGTCTTCCCATTCACCCAGACCGTCGGCCCAGGTCACGCCGGCATCCACGTCGCCATTGCTGACGGCCACGATGGTCTGTTCGTGCCCACCGGTGAACTTGACTTGGCCGAAATAGTCACCCGCCTCCATCGTGGCGCCGATGGCCTGAGGGATCTCGATCGACGGGATCAGGTAGCCCGAGGTCGAGTTGGGATCGCCGAAGCCGAAGACCTTGTCCTTCATGTCGGCCAGCGACGCGATGCCGCTGTCCTTGCGGGCGAAACCGATGGAATGATACCCGAACCCGCCGTCGGTGTTGACCTTGACCAAAACCGGCTCGACCGCCTCGGGGTCGCTCAGATAGGTCTTGGCATAGGCCGAGGCCCCCAGCCAGGCCATATCGATCGTGCCGCCCAGCAGTCCCTGGATCACGCCGTTGTAGTCCGCCGGGGCGAAAAGCTTGGTTTCGACGCCCAGCGCGTCCTCGGTGTACTCACGCAGACATTCGTTGTTGTTCAGCCGGTCCTGTGCGTTTTCTCCGCCCAGGATGCCGATACGGAATTCCCCGATCTCCTCGGCCATGGCAGGCGCGCTCAGGGCAGTGGTCGCGACCAGGGCGGCAACAAGTTTCTTCATCTGTCTCTCTCCGGGTTGATTGGCCCACCCCGTTCATCGGGCCGGGCGATGAATGAGGTAGTTGGGGCTCAGATCGTGGCCTCGGCTTCCATCAGAGCCTTCCGGGTGGCATCCAGCGTTTCGATCTCGGTCGAGGTCGCGGTCTCGGAGAAGCTGGCATCAGCTCCGTAGATCTCGCGGGCGACGCCGGTGGTCAGCTGCTCGGGCAGGCCGTCGAACACGATGCGTCCGTCGCGCATGCCGACCACGCGGTCGCAATAGCGGCGCGCGGTGTCCAGCGTGTGCAGATTGGCGATCACGGTGCGGCCATCCTCTTCGTGGATGCGGCGCAGGGCCTGCATCACGACCTGCGCATTCATCGGGTCCAGCGAGGCGATGGGCTCATCGGCCAGGATGATCTTGGGGTCCTGCATCAGCGCCCGCGCGATGGCGACGCGTTGCTGCTGCCCGCCCGACAGCGCCTCGGCTCTTTTGGGGGCATGTTCGGCGATGCCCAGACGGTCCAGAATGTCGATGGCGCGGTGGATGTCCGCGGTCGGGAACAGGTTGAACAGGGTCGCCAGCGTCGAGTGCCGGTTCAGCGTTCCATGCAACACGTTCGAAACCACGTCCATGCGGGGCACAAGGTTGAATTGCTGGAAGATCATCGCGCAATCCGCCTGCCAGGCGCGTTTGTCGCGCCCCTTCAGGGTGGTCACGTCGCGCCCGTGAAACAGGATCTGTCCGGCGCTGGCATCGGTCAGGCGGTTGATCATACGCAGCAGGGTGGACTTGCCGGCACCCGACCGCCCGATGATCCCGATCATGCATGGCTTGTCGACGTCCAGCGTCGCGGTGTCGACGGCGGTTATGTCGCCGAAGCGCTTGGTCAGGTTTTCGATGCGCAGCACGGGCCACCCCCAGTTGTTGATGGCGGTCAGCTACTGACCCTGTTCAACGTCTGTGTGTCGGTCTGGTAAAACTTTTGCAAAGGCGCGACATTGACGCGGTACGGTGGGGCTGGGCAATGCCGCTCGTCCCGTCTATACGCGGGCCCAACACCTGAAACGTCAGATCTGTCACATGAGGCTGCCATGAGCTTTGACCGCAAGATCAAGATCGCTCCGTCGATCCTATCCGCCGATTTCGCCAATTTCGGGCAGGAGATCCAAGCCATCGAGGCCCAAGGCGCTGACTGGGTCCATGTTGACGTGATGGACGGGCATTTCGTGCCAAATCTCACCTTCGGCCCGCCGGCGGTCAAAGCGTTCCGGCCGCATGTCAAGACGGTGATGGACGTGCATCTGATGATCACGCCGGTCGACCCCTACATCCAGGCCTATGCCGATGCCGGCGCGGATTATCTGACGGCCCATGTCGAGGCCGGCCCACATACGCACCGCACACTGCAAGCGATCCGAGCGGCCGGGATGAAGGCAGGCGTGGCGCTTAACCCGGGCACTCCGGCCGAAGCAGTCGAGCATCTGCTGGATCTGGCCGATCTGGTCTGCGTGATGACGGTGAACCCCGGCTTTGGCGGGCAGAAATTCATCGACATGACCGCAAAGGTGCGCCGCCTGCGCGAGATGATCGGCGACCGCCCGGTGCATATCGAAATCGACGGGGGAGTCGACCCCTCGACCGCCCCGCTGGTCGCAGCGGCCGGTGCCGACGTTCTTGTTGCCGGTTCAGCGGTCTTCAAGGGCGGGTCGGTTGCGAACCCGGACGTTTATGGCCAGAACATCCGCGCCATTCGCGCCGCAGCCGAAGACCACGCGGTCTGACGGCCGCTCCCGCCAGTCGTCGACGTTTTTTTGACAAAACGCCTCCTCCTGTTGGGCCCGGCGCAGCAGATGTCGCGCGGGCGCGAAAGCGTTTTGCCGGCCCTGCCCCTAGGCCAGTTGATCCGCGAAATGCGTCAGCAGCTTGTGCTTGAGGATCTTGCCCGTGGGCGCGGCGGGCAGAGACGTGGCCAGCACGATCCGGCTGGGCCGTTTGTAGCCCGCAAGACGTGCGGCCACGAACTCCGCCAACTCTGCCTCGGACACAGCGCCGATTTCAGGCACTTGGACAAAGGCCAGTACCTGTTCGTCGCCGCCCACCCGATGCCCGATCACCGCAGACTGGATCACCAGCGGGTGGTCGTTCAGCGCGGCCTCGACCTCAGGCGGATAGACGTTGAAGCCGCCGTGAATGATCAGTTCCTTGGCGCGGCCGACGACGTGTAGATTTCCCTGCGCGTCAAGACGGCCGAGGTCGCCCGTGCGCAGCCACCCCTGGGCAAGCACCCGGCCCGTTTCCTCGCCGTTGCGATAGTACCCCTTCATCACATGGGGGCCGCGCGTCAGGATCTCGCCCACGCCATCTCCGCCGCCGGGTATAGTTTCGTCAATGCGCAGTTCGACCCCCGGCAAGGGCGGGCCGACCGAGATATCTGGATCCCCGATCCGGTTGTGCGAGGCGCAGATCCCCGCCGTGCTTTCGGTCATGCCATAGCCATTCTGCAGCGCGACGCCATAGAAGGCCTCGGCCTTGCGTTTCCACGCCGGGTCCAGCGGGGCGGCCCCGGACGAGGTATAGCGCAGGGCGTCCGACGGCAACCGCTCCAACCCCTGTTCCTGGGCATATTGCATCAGCAGGGCATGCATCTGCGGCACACCCGAAAACACCGTGACGCCCGCGTTCAACGCGGCAAAGGCGCGGTCCGCCGCGAACCGGGCATCCAGTTGGACGAAGGCCCCGGCCAGCGCCGATCCGGTGACGATCGAGGCCAGCCCGAAGATGTGCGAAATCGGCAGTACCCCATAGACCACGTCATCCTGCGTCAGTCCTCGAAAATTTGCCGATGTCAACCCGCCGAACCGCAGGTTTTCATGGGTCAGCATCACGCCCTTGGGCGTTCCGGTCGTGCCGGTGGTGAACAGCATCGCCGCGACATCCGCCAGATCGGGGTCGGGCGCGCTCGGGTACGGCGCGGCCAGGTGCAACTGCCCGAAGGCCCCGGAAACAGGCTGGGCCCCGGCCCTGTGCGCATGGCGTCGCGCCTCCGAAGACGCCGCCGATGTGAACAGGATCACTGACGGAGTGACGTGATCCACAATGCATGCCAACTCAGCCGCGGTCTGACGGGCGTTCACCGGCACCACGCAGGCGCCGATTCGGGAACAGGCAAACAACGCGGCCACCGCCGCACAGCAATTCTCGAGCACCAGCATGACCCGATCGCACGGGCGCACCCCCGAGGCCAGCAGGATGTCTGACAGCTCGGAAATCGCGCGGTCGAGGTCAGCATAGCTCCAATCGGCGCCGAACTCGTCGGCAAAGGCGCGGGCCCGCGGACGGGTCCGGATCTGGGCATCCGGATAATCGTGCCACTTGTTCATGTCCCTTCGCCCTCCCCTGCGCCGGAACCGGTTTTGCGCTCAGCGTTTCATGGTGCGCTTGAACACTCCCGCCGCCGTTGCGATCAGGGTTCCGTCGTCGCTGTGCAACTCTCCGGTCACATAGGCCAGCGTGCGCCCGCCACCCGTTGCGCGCCCCGTGGCCGTCACGCGCCCCTGACGCACCGCCGCCACATAGCTTGTGTTCAGCGACAGGGTCAGAACCAGCGGATGTTCGTCCCGGTCGAACCAGGCCGAGGCGGTGTTGCCGCAAGCCACGTCCAGAAGCATGGCGATGATGCCGCCATGCAGGATGCCCTGGCTATTCAAGTGATCCGCCCGGATGGTCAAATGACACCGGGCACGGCCGTCGGGGTCGGACAGATCCACCTCGAACCCGATCGCGTTCTGACAGCCCGATCGCCGGACCCTTGGGTCGTCTTCAGGCCGCGCCGAGTGCAATGAACCGCTCCAAATGATAATCCGCGTCGCCGAACCTGTGATCCGACATGACGATCCGCTTGGCAATATGCGCCAGCTCATATTCCTGCGTCATGGCGATGCCGCCATGCATCTGGATCGTTTCCTCGGCCACCAGCCGGCCCACCCGCGACACAAGGTTGCGGGCCGCGGCGATCTGCCGGTCGCGGTCAGGTGCTTCAAGGTGACCGGCCGCGTTGATCACCGCCGAGCGCGCCTGCTCCAGCTCGATCAGCATATCCGCGAACCGGTGCTGCAGGGCCTGAAAGGTCCCGATCGGGCGGCCGAACTGCTTGCGCGTCATCAGATATTGCCGTGTCAGTTCCACCGCACTTTCCATAGCGCCCAGAACCTCGGCGACCAGCGCGCAATTGGCTGCGGCCACAACGTCCATCAGCGGATCGAACCCCTGCCCCGCGGCGCCCAGACGCGCGCTTTCCGGCAGGCGCACATCGTCCAGAGTGACCTCGGCCGCTCGGCCTCCGGCCAGCATCGGATACCCGCGCAGACCCAGCCCCGGCGTATCAGCTGGCACCAGGAACAGAGATATGCCGTCCAGATCGAACGGCCCGCCCGTTTCGCGCGCGGATACGATCAGCTGCCCGGCGGCCTCGGCATTCACGACCACGGCCTTGCGCCCGTTCAGGATCAGATCCGTGCCGTCGGTCCGCACGGTGGTCTCGACCCGGCTCAGGTCATACCGGCTGGCAGGCTCACCATGCGCCAGCGCCAGATGCAGCGTGCCCGAGATCACCTGATCCAGCAACACTCGCTGATCGGGGGTGCCCGCCTGCGCGATCAGCCGGCCGCCCAGAATGCAGCTGTCCAGAACCGGCTCGACCACCCCGGCCCGGCCCAGTTCCTCGAACACGGTGGCGATGTCAAAGCCCGCCCCGCCGAACCCGCCATCCGCTTCGTCGAACAGCGCGCCCAGAACGCCCAGATCGGCCAGTTCGCGCCAGATGTCGGCGCTGAACCCCGCCGCGCTGTCCAGAATGTCGTTACGCACCGGAGTAGTGTAGCGGTCGGCCAAATAGCGCCGCAGAGTGTCCTGCAGCATCTGCCGTTCTTCGGTCAGGTTGAAATCCATCTCAGCCCCCCATCTTGACCTTGGCGATGATACCGCGCTGGATCTCGTTCGACCCGCCGAAGATCGACAGTTTCCGGTTGTTGAAATACTGGGCGGCGACCGGCGCGGCATAGTCCGGCCCGATCGGGTCGTTGTCGCCTGCCACCGCCTCGGAGGCGAAAGGCATCGCATAAGGCCCCACCGCGCGGCGGGCCAGGTCGTTGATCTCTTGCCGGATGATCGTACCCTTGACCTTCAGCATCGAGCTTTCCACCCCCGGTGCCTGTCCGGCCGAAGCCTGGCTGATGATGCGCATGTTGGTGGTGGCCATGGCCATCAGGTCGATCTCGACCCGTGCCAGCCGGGCGGCGAAATGCGGGTTCTCGATCAGGGGGCGGCCATTCGCGGTTTCGATCCGGGCAATCCGCTTGACCATGTCCAGCCCCGCCTGGCTGAAGCCAACCCCGGCGATGTTGGTGCGTTCATGCGTCAGCAGATACTTGGCATAGGTCCAGCCCTTGTTCTCCTCGCCCACCAGATTTTCGACCGGGACGCGCACATCGTCAAAGAACACCTCGTTCACCTCGGGCGTTCCGTCCAGCAGGACGATGGGGCGCACTTCGATCCCCGGCGTATTCATGTCGATCAGCAGGAACGAGATCCCCTCCTGCGCCTTGGCCTCGGGGTCGGTGCGCACCAGGCAGAAGATCCAGTTGGCGTATTGCGCCAGCGTGGTCCAAGTCTTCTGGCCGTTCACGACATAGTTGTCGCCGTCGCGCACCGCCCGGGTCTTCAGCGAGGCCAGGTCCGACCCGGCGCCCGGCTCGGAATAGCCTTGGCACCACCAGTGTTCACCATTCAGGATGCGCGGCAGAAAATAATCCTGCTGCGCCTTCGAGCCGAATTTCTGCAGCACCGGGCCCAGCATCGACAGGCCAAACGGCACGATGCGCGGCGCATAGGCGGCGGCGCATTCCTCCTCGAAGATATGGCGCTGAACCGCGTTCCACTCGGCGCCGCCAAACTCCTTCGGCCAGTTGAAATTCAACCAGCCGCGCTCGTTCAGCGTGGCATGCCACCACTCATACCCTTCCTTGCCGATGTTTCGGCCAGCCCGGATCTTGTCCGAGATCTCCTTGGGCAGTTTCTCGGCCAGAAAACCGCGTACCTCGTCGCGAAAGGCCTTCTCCTCGTCCGTATAATTCAAGTCCACATCCGCCCTCCTCCTCGACGCGATCGGAACCTTGCCTGCTCGGCCCCAAGGGCCGGGCAGCGCCGGACCGGCCCTCGATGGGCTGGCCCGGCGCCCCTTTCTTCAATAGATCTCGAACAGACCGGCCGCGCCCATGCCGCCGCCGATGCACATGGTCACGACACCCAGCTTGGCCCCGCGCCGCCGCCCTTCGCGCAGTAGATGGCCGACCATCCGCGCGCCGGTCATGCCGAATGGATGCCCGATGGCGATCGAGCCGCCGTTCACGTTGCATTTCTCGTCATCGATCCCCAGACGGTTGCGGCAGTACAGCGCCTGCGAGGCGAAGGCCTCGTTCAGCTCCCACAGGTCGATGTCATCAACGCTCAGACCATGCCGTTCCAGCAGGCGCGGCACAGCAAAGACCGGGCCGATACCCATCTCGTCGGGCTCACACCCCGCCACGCAGAACCCCTTGAACGCGCCCATGGGCTCCAGACCCCGGCGCTCTGCCTCGGCGCTGTCCATCACGACAACGGCGGCTGCGCCGTCCGACAGCTGGCTGGCATTGCCGGCAGTGATGTAGTTTCCGGGGCCACGCACAGGCTCCAGACCGGCCAGACCCTCCAGCGTCGTGTTCGGCCGGTTGCATTCATCCCGGTCCACGGTGACCTTCCGGTGCGAGATCTCGCCGGTCTCTTTGTCCTTGACCGCCATAATCGTCTGCATCGGCACGATTTCCTCATCGAACTTGCCGGCCGCCTGCGCCGCCGCGATGCGCTGCTGCGACCGCAGGCCATAGGCGTCCTGTTCTTCCCGGCTGATACCATAGCGTTCGGCCACGATGTCGGCAGTCTCGATCATCGTCATGTAGATCGCGGGCTTGTGCTCCTGAATCCACGCCTCGGGCACGGGGCGGGTTTTCGGCTGGACCAGCGAGATGCTCTCGACCCCACCGGCCACGATGGGGCCCGCGCCGCCCTCGGTGATGGCCTGCGCCGCCAGCGCCACGGTCTGCAGCCCCGACGAGCAGAACCGGTTCACCGTCATTCCCGAAACGCTGACCGGCAGACCGGCCCGGATGGCGATCTGGCGGGCGATGTTGCTGCCGGTCTCGCCTTCGGGGAAACCGCAACCGATGATGCAATCCTCAATCTCGGCGCCATCCAGCCCCGACCGTTCGACCGCGGCCTGAACCGCGTGGCCGCCCATCGTGGCGCCGTGAGTCATGTTGAACGAGCCCCGGAACGACTTGGCCAGCCCGGTGCGCGCGGCGGATACGATTACGGCTTGTTTCATCACTCGGCGCCCTTGTTCAGATCATCAAAGCTGCGGCCCTCGGCCACCAGTTTTTCCAGCAGTGGCGCGGGCTGCCAGAAATAGTCGTCCTCGGCCGACCAGGCGCGGATATCCTCCAGAATACCCGGCAGACCCTGCAGATCCGCCCATTTCAGCGGCCCGCCGCGATAACGCGGGAACCCATAGCCATAGAGCAGCACCACATCCACGTCCAAGGGGCGGCGCGCGATGCCCTCGCCCACCACCTTGGCGGCCTCATTGACCATCGCCACCATATATCGCCGCACGATCTCGTCATCCGTGAATGTGCGCGGGTTGATGCCCTGCGCCGCGCGGTCGGCCGCGATCAGGTCCAGAACCTCGGGGTTGGTCGTGCCACCGCGCTTGCCCTTTTCATAGACATAGAAGCCCTTACCGGTCTTCTGTCCGAAATGCCCGGCCTCACACAGTTTGTCGGCATAGCTGCTGTCGCGGGCACGCGGGTCCAGCCCCTCGGCGCGTTTGCGTTTGCGCACCGCCCAGCCGATATCCAGCCCGGCCAGATCGGACACCGCGAACGGCCCCATGGCAAAGCCGAAATCGGTCAGCGCCTTGTCGATCTGGAACGGGCTTGCCCCGTCCAGGACCATGTGGTCGGCGCAGGTGCGATAGGTGCTGAGGATCCGGTTGCCGATGAACCCGTCGCACACCCCCGCCCGCACCGAGACCTTTTTCAGCCGATGCCCCAGCGCAAAGCCGGTGGCGACCACCTCGGGCGCGGTCTTGTCGGCCACAACGATCTCGAGCAGCTTCATCACATGGGCAGGCGAGAAGAAATGCAGCCCGATCACGTCATGCGGGCGCGTAGTGGCGGCTGCAATTTCGTTGACGTCCAGATACGAGGTGTTGGTCGCCAGAACCGCCCCCGGTTTGCAGACCGCATCCATCTGGGCAAAGACCTGTTTCTTGACGTCCATATCCTCGAATACGGCCTCGATCACCAAATCGACGGCGCTCAGCGCGTCATAGCCGGTGGCAAGCTGCAACTGGTCCGACAGGATTGCGTCATGCTGTTGTTGGCTGATCTTGCCGCGCTTTAGGGCGCCGGCGATGTTTCCGGCGATCCGGTCCTTGGCGGCATGGGCGGCCTCCTGCGTCATCTCCAGCAAGGTCACGGGC
Source organism: Ruegeria sp. BHSA191 (assembly GCF_059613325.1). Classification (NCBI taxonomy): domain Bacteria; kingdom Pseudomonadati; phylum Pseudomonadota; class Alphaproteobacteria; order Rhodobacterales; family Roseobacteraceae; genus Ruegeria; species Ruegeria sp. BHSA191. The sequence continues at coordinate 89,288 of NZ_JBXWSH010000008.1, read as the reverse complement.
AGACCCGCCAGCAAGGCGGCGGTGGCGATCCCCGCGCCCATCGTGCCGCCGCCGATGACCCCGATCTGATGCACCGGACGCGGCTCGACACCCTTCAGTTCAGGCAGTTTGCCCACAGCGCGTTCAGCGAAGAAGGCGTGGATCAGGCCCTTGCGCTGATCCGACTCCATCAACTGCATGAACAGTTCCCGCTCGCGCGCCATGCCCTCGGCAAAGTTGGGCGCCTCGCAGGCGGCTTGCACCGCGCGCACGGCAACAGCTGGGGACAGCTGGCCCCGGCCCTTCTTCAGAACGGCCTCGTAGACCTCATCGAAATCGACAGAGTCCGGCGCAGGCATCTCTCCGACTGCGCGACGGGGCGCGCCCGAGTCAAGCAGCTCCTGCGCATAGGCCAGCCCGATCTCGCGCGGGTCGCCATCCTGCACCTTGTCGATCACGCCCAGCTTCAGCGCCTCGTCGGCCTGGACATGGCGGCCGGTTGTGATCATATCCAGCGCGGCCTCGACCCCGGCCACGCGCGGCAGACGCTGAGTACCGCCGGCACCGGGCAGGATGCCCAGATTGACCTCGGGCAGACCGACCTTGGCTGAGGGGAGCGCGATGCGGTAGTGGCTGGACAACGCAACCTCGAGCCCGCCGCCCAGTGCCGTGCCGTGTAGCGCCGAAACCACCAGCAGGGGCGAGGCTTCGATTCGGTCGCACAAGCCCGGCAGCCAGGGCTCTTGCGGGGGTTTGCCGAACTCGCGGATATCGGCCCCTGCGAAATAGGTCCGCCCCTTGCCGTAGATCAACACCGCCTTTGCGCCCTCGGCCTCGGCCCGTTCAATTCCGGCCAGCAGGCCCCGGCGCACGTCCACGCCCAGCGCATTGACCGGCGGGTTGTTCGCCGCCAGCACCGCGATATCGCCAATCCGTTCGTATTCCACCGCCTCGGACATCAGACTTGGTCTCCTCTTGCCAACCAGAGCTTGTTCCGCATTGCGGAACAATATTCCGCAACAGATTGAACCCGTCCGCGCGCGGGTTCAACCCCTTATACCCGACTACGCCTCCGGGCCGCATTTGTTGTCGGCGAGCGGGGTCAAAACAACTTGTGAACCGGATCGCGGAAAACCGTGCTAGGCTTTGCCCACCCGGCCAATGAATTCGGCCGGGAACGAAAACAGATTGCAGAACAGGGAGTTTTGAAATGTGTGACGTTTGCGTAATGAACGCGGTGAAAGACCGGATGCTGTCCCGCCGTTCCTTTTTCAAGGCTGGCGCGGCGATGGCGGCAGGCACGGCGCTTGGAACGGTGGCAGCACCCCCTGCACTGGCCGCGGGTCATGGCGAGGTGCTGGACATGACCCATGTCTACGATGCCGATTTCCCCACTTATTTCGGCCAACCGGGGATCGAGGCGACCCAGGCCTTCAATTTCAAGGAACATGGCTTCAACCTGTTCAACCTGACCGTCAACGAACACACCGGCACGCATGTCGATGCCCCACTGCATTTCTCGGCGGATGGGCAGTCGGTGGACGAAATCCCGGTCGCGAACCTCGTCTGCCCTCTGTGCGTGGTGGACATTGCCGCCCGCGCGGCCGAGGACCCGGATGCGCAGGTGACCCCCGACGATCTGAAGGCGTGGATCGCGGCAAATGGCGACATCCCCGATGGCGCCTGCGTCGCCATGCATTCGGGATGGGCCGCCAAAACCGCCACGCCCGAGTTCCGCAACGCCGACGGCGACGGCAAGATGCATTTCCCCGGCTTCCACGTCGAAGCGGCTCAGATGTTGATCGAAGGAACCGGCGCGGTTGCGCTGGCCGTTGACACGCTGTCGCTGGATCACGGGCCATCGGCCGATTTCGTGACGCATTACGCGTGGCTGCCCACCAACCGCTACGGCATCGAGAACCTGGCCAATCTCGACAAGGTGCCCGCCAGCGGAGCAACGCTGGTGGTCGGCGCGCCGGCCCATCGTGGCGGGTCGGGCGGCCCGGCGCGCATCTTCGCGATGGTCTGAGCATGGCAACGGTTCGCCTGTTGACGGACGAAGAGGTCAGCGCCGAGGCGCTGGCCGTCTTCGATGACATCCGCGCCACCCGCAACACTGATTACATCAACAATTTCTGGCGCGCTCTGGCCCATGACCCGGTGTTGCTGAAAGCGACGTGGGAGCGGCTCAAGACCGTCATGGCCCCCGGCGCGTTGGACCCGTTGATGAAGGAGATGCTGTATGTGGCGGTTTCGATCGCCAACAATTGCGAATACTGCGTGCACTCCCATTCGGCCGCGGCCCGCGCCAAGGGCATGACCGACCAAATGCAGGCCGAGCTGCTGGCGGTGATCGCGATGGCCAGCCAGACCAACGCTCTGGTCACAGCCTTGCAGGTGCCGGTGGATGACCGGTTCAAAGCCTGAAATCCTGCATTCTGCCCGCAGATTTGCATCAGACGCACGGCGGGTATTCGGGGAGAACCCTAGCTGCACCGCAGCATCGGGTCTAACTACGCGGGGTCAACTTCAGACCAGAGGAGTTCTACTCATGGCACATACGACGCGCCGCCCGGCGGTCTTCAACCTGCTGTCGACAGTGGCCGATGTGTTCTACGGCATCTACGAGGCGCTAATCCGCATGGGCGAGGCCAACGCCAAAGTCGTCAAGATCAAGCAACTGCACGCGCTGACCGACGAAGAACTGGCCGCGCGTGGCATGAAGCGCGAAGACATCGTGCGTTTGGTGATGGCGGGCGTCTACTAAGACACGCCCGCATCCTGCATCTCGACCACGGCCTGCGCGGCCTTGGCATAGGCGGCTTTGCACAGGTCAAAGTCCGCTTCGGTCAGCGCCAGGGACGGATAGGTCTTGCCCGGTGACTTGAACATCCCGTTCTGCATCAGAACCGCATTGAACCGGGTGGCCTTGGCCGTATCCGCGCGGACTACATCCCTGTAATCCCGCACTTTTCCGTCCGTGAACACGATCTCGAACAGGGTCGAATCGCCGATGATACGATGGGCGACCCCCTGCTTGGTCAGCGCGGCCGAGGCCATGTCCATCAGACGCTGACCATTGGCGCGCAGCCGGTCGTACTGACCGGGACGGCGCAACACCTCCATCGTCTTGAGCCCGGCCACCGCTGCCACCGGATTGCCTGACAGAGTCCCCAGCTGCATCAGCCATTTCTCAGGTCCAACGGCGGGTTTGTCGAAATGGGCCATGATCTCGGCCCGCCCGGCGATCGCGGCCAGGGGAAAGCCGCCGCCGATGATCTTGCCCAGCGTGGCGATATCGGGGGTCACGCCATACAGCTCCTGCGCGCCGCCATAGGCGAAACGAAACCCGGTCACCACCTCGTCAAAGATCAGCACGATGCCGTACTTGTCGGCCTCGTCTCGCAGAAGTTGCAAGAAGCCGGGTTCGGGCGGGATGATGCGTTGCAGCGGCTCGACGATGATGCCCGCGACCTGGTTGCCGTGCTCGGCCAGCAGCGAGCGGATGTAATCCGGGTCGTTGAACGGCGCGATCAGCATTTCGGCCTGAACGCTGGCCGGTATGCCCGCGCTGTCGGGAACCGCCTGCGGGAAATTCACCATTCGTGACGGGGCTAGGCTCATCTGTGCTTCGGCGCTCATGCCGTGATAGCCGCCTTCGAACTTCACGATCTTGTCGCGGCCAGTAAAGGCGCGGGCCAGCCGGATCGCGTACATGTCAGCCTCGCCGCCGGACGAGACATAGCGGATCTGATCAGCGCAGGGCACGGCAGCGCAGATTTCCTCGGCCAGTTCGACCGCGCGCGCGTTGTTGGCGAAGAACGTCATGCCCTTGGGCATCTGTTCGGCGACGGCCTCCAAGACCTCGGGGTGGCCATGGCCCAGCAGCATCGGCCCCGAGCCGATCAGCAGGTCGACATATTCCTTGCCGTCTTCGTCCCAGACGCGGCTGCCCCGGCCCTCGCGGATGAAGACCGACGGGTTGAAATTGCCAAAGCCGCCGCCGGGCAGCACCGCGCGGGCGCGCTGGCCCCAGTCGGATTGGCTGAGATGTCGCGGCATGGTCGCCTCCCTAATCCAGTATCACGTCCGGCGCGCCCAGGTATTCGCGGTCTGGCGAGACGCCGAGGCCGATCCCGTCGGGCGGCGCGATCCGACCGCCCTTGCGGGCCGGGCCATCCGGCGCCAGCCGCGGCGCGACATAGCCCGACAGGTCGCACACGTTCATCAAGCGCGCGGGTTCGGTGGCCGCGCCCAGATGCAGCAGGGCGGCTGTGGTGACGTCAGACCCCCAGGTGTCTTCGACGCACATCTTCGCGCCCAGATGCAGGCACAGATCACGCGCGCGGCGCGCAGCCGACAGCCCGCCGAATTTCGACAGCTTCACCGCGACCGCGTCCATGCAGCCCAGCGCATGCGCGGCCAGCAGGCTGGCGGTGTCGTGTGCGCTTTCGTCCAGCTTCATCGGCAGGCCGGTGGCGGCGCGCACGCGGGCGCAATCTTCAATCGTGGCACAGGGTTGTTCCAGCATCACATCCAGATCCGCAACCGCCCGCCCCACCCGGCTGGCGTCCAGAGACGTGGCGCCGCAGTTCCAATCGCCATAGACCAGCGGCCCGTCGCCCACCGCCTCGCGCACCAGACGCAGGCGTTCGACATCGGCCTGCCAATCGGCATCCGCGCCCAGCTTGACCTGGAACTGGGTGATGCCCTGCGCCTGCGCCTCGCGGGCGATGCGGGCCATCTCGGCCGGGGCGATACAGGTGATCGAGTGATAGAGCGGCATCGTCTGCGCCCGCCGACCGCCCAGCAGCGCGTGCAGCGGCAGCCCTGCCACCTGCCCCGTCAGATCCCACAGCGCGATGTCAATCGCCGATTTGGCATAGACATGCCCCGGCAGGTGCCGGTCCAGCCGCGCCATCAACGCCTCGGGTCCGATCGGGTCGGCGCCCAGCAGAACCGCGGCCATGTCCTGAACCGCCGGAGCCACGCCGCGCGCATAGGCGGGCAGGTAATGCGGAATCGGGCAGACCTCGCCCCAGCCGGTCAGATCGTCATCGGTGTCCAGCGCCAGAACCACCGTTTCAACCGTGTCGCAGGCCTTGCCGTCAGCCATGTAATAGGCCTGGTGGCTGGTCAGCGGCACATGCCAGAGCGAAATGCGGGTGATGCGAGTCATTGGTACACGGCCTTGGGATCGCCCAGTGCATCTTCATCCGGGGCCAGGCCAAGGCCGGGGGCCTCGGGCAGTTCCAGATGACCCTGACGGTTGCGTGGGCCGCGTCCGCCCGCAACGTCCAGCGTTAGCATGTCCTGACAGGCCCAGACGCCCAGACGGTTGTGGTCGGGGATGGTGGCGGCCAGATGCAGCGCCTCGGTGTCGGCCAGAACCGAGCCGCCGGTGGCCATTACATACATGTCGATGCCATGCGCCAGCGCGATGTCCCGCATCCGAGCAGCCTTGGTCAGGCCGCCGACACGGTTGAGCTTGATCCCGAAGACCTCGGCCAGCCCGTCGCGGGCAATGCGCGCGGCGTCCTGCAGGGTGACCAGGCTTTCATCCACGCTGACCGGCGCGGAATGCAGGGCCCGGATGGCGGCGATGTCGTCCAGCGTCTCGCACGGTTGTTCGAACATCACGCCCAGATCCTCGGTGGCCTTCATCACCCGCAGCGCCTGCTGCCGCGTCCAGGCGCGGTTGACGTCATAGAGGATGCGCTCACCCGCCGGGCGGTGCGCCTCGACATCGCGTATGCGTTCTATGTCGCGATCCACGTCGCCGCCCACTTTGACCGAATGTACCCAATAGCCGCGGTCACGATAGCGATCCATCACCGCGCGGGTTTCCTCGATGGTCTTGGCCCCGACCGATGAGGCGATCGGCGCGGGGCTGCGCGACCCGCCGCCCATCAGATCGGCAATCGGCAAACCGGCCGCCTGTCCGGAAATGTCCCAGCAGGCCATGTCGATCGGCGACTTGGCATAAAGATGCCCGGGCAGCGCGTGGTCCATCGCCCGCTCGACCTCTAGAACCCGGCGGGGGTCCAGCCCGAGGACGAAGGGCGCCATGGTCTCGATCCCCGCCCGGATACCCGGTCCGTGCGCGGGCACATAGGTGTGGCCCCACGGCGTGCCCTCGCCCCAGCCGGTCAGGCCGGCGTCGGTTTCGATCTTGACGAAGGTGGCATCCAGCACCTCGAATTTCAGACGTCCGCCAGACAGCCAATAGGGATGCTCGAGCGGCAGATCGACGTGAAAGACCGAGATGCGAGAGATCTTCATGCGGCGTCCATCCTGGGCAGGTCGTTCAACCCCTCGCCCCGCCACAGTACGAAAGTGAGGATCGGCTGATCCCCTGTGGACATGGCGTGACTTTGCCAACTGGCATGCAACCGCGTGCCCTCAGCGCCCACAAAGGCCCGATCCCCGTCAACCTTGAAGACCGCGCCGCCCGCCAGCGTCAGATACAGCTCCTCGGCCTGGTGGCTGTGCCAGTCATAGTCCAACCCGGCGCCCCAATAGGCGACATAGCCTCGCAACTGGGTCGAATGGAAATGACCGGTTGGCCCGAACAGTTCGAAATACCCGTACCGATTGCGGAAATCGGCACCGACCTCTGCCTCGGAATAGGTTCGTTTCCAATGGGCAAGATGCGCCGCCGAACGAACCGCCTGAACGAGCCCCGTGGTCCGGGGTGATCCGGGCTGATCCAGCGCCTGCACCAGCGGCGTGGCGGGGATCGCCCGCGGTTGCAAACCGGTTGCGGTCAGGTCGGTGGGCCAGTTGCCGAATGCGGACAGCGCCGGCAGTGTTTGATGCAGTTGCCGCGCGGCTTCGAGAACGTTTTCCAGAGTCATGGGATCACCACGATGTTGCCGGTATGATGCTTGTCGATGAAGGCCTGCTGGGCCTCTCGCAGCTCAGTCAACGGGTAAGTGGCGGCCAACGCTGGCTTGATTTGCCCATTTTCTATGTATTTCACGACATCAAAGAAGTTCTGCGGCGTGTTTACGGTCGACCCGGTGAAGGTCAGATCGCGCAGGTAGAAGGTGCGCAGGTCGAATTGCACGATCGGACCGGCAATCGCGCCCGAACAGGTATAGCGCCCGCCACGCTCCAGCATGTCGATCAGTTTGGGCCAATTCTCTCCGCCCACGACATCAGCGACGACGGTGATCCGTTCGCCTTTCAGCTCGGCCCGCAAGTTCCTGGGGCTGCGCGGCAGGATGCGATCCGGACCCAGTTTGGCGACCTCGGGGTGCTTGGCCGCGCTGGCCATGGCGATCACACGTGCACCGCGCAGCTTGGACAGCTGGATCAGCGCCCCGCCCACACCGCCCGAGGCACCGGGGATCAGAACCGTGTCGCCCTCGCCGACCTGCGCCCTGTCCAACATGCCTTCGGCCGTCACATATGAGCAACTGAAGGTCGCCAGTTCGGCATCACTCAGGCCGGAGTCGATCGCCGCCACGCCGCGGATGTCGGCCTTGGTGTATTCGGCAAAGCCGCCGTCACATTCCGAGCCGAAATATCCGGCCTTGTCGCGATTCATCGGCTCAGACCAGTCGCGCAGCCAGCCCGCCACGATCACCCGCCGGCCGATGATCGCAGGATCGGCCCCCTCGCCCACGGCCACGACCGTGCCGACCGCATCCGCGCCCTGGATGCGTGGGAAGGTCAGAGGTGCGCCGCCCCAGGTGCTGTCGTCGTCATCCACCTCGGAATAGGCGCCGCCGGTGGTCGGCTCGTCCACCGCCTTGGAATACCAGCCGGTGCGGGTGTTCACATCCGTGTTGTTCAGTCCACAAGCACCAACCTTGATCAGCACCTCCATCGGGCCGGGTGTGGGCGTAGGCCAGTCCTCATGCCATTCGTATTTGTCCAGATCGCCATGCCCGGTCAGGACCATGGCTTTCATGGTTTTCGGGATCATACCGCAGCCTCCATCGCGGTGTCGGTGCGGGGCTGAACGCTGTGCGGGTCATAGGCAGGCGCGCCCAAGATCCGCCCGGGACGCGGCGCGCCCGCGATCACCACCTGCACCTCTGTTCCCGGCACATTGGCCTGCGGTTTGACATAGGCAAAGGCAAGGATCTTGCCGACCGTATGCCCGTAGGCCACCGAGGCGGTAGAGCCCACGACCTTGCCGTTCAGCAGGACCGCCTCGCCGCCATGCCCATCGTTCTGGCCATCCGGTTCGATCTCCAGATAGGCGCAGACCCAGCGCAGATCGGGGTTCAGAGTCCGGTCCTTGCCCAGGTATTCCTTGTCCGTGCGGGCAAAGCGCAGCACGTCGGCTTCGGCCAGGGTGACCTCGTTGGTCAACTCACCCGCGCCCTTGAAGGCCTTCTCCATCCGCAGCGCGTTCATCGCGAACGACCCGTAATCGGCGATGCCATGCGGCGCGCCCGCGGCCCAGAGCGCATCGTAGACGGCCAAGGCGCTGTCACGCGGCATGTGCAGTTCCCATCCCAATTCACCGGCATAGGACATGCGGAAAGCCCAGAGCCGGTGACCCGCCACGTCGATTTCCTGCGCGGTCAGCCATTTGAAACCGGTATTGCTCAGGTCGGCATCGGTGCAGGCGGCCAGAACCTCGCGCGCCCGGGGGCCATTGAGGCTGAGCGCGGCCCAGTCGTCGGATCGCAGGATGATATCGACGTTTTCTTCGTCGCGATGCTGGGTAAGGTGGTCCAGTAGGCGCTGCTCGAAGAAGGCGGCACAGACGAGGTAGTACCGGCCTTCGGCCAGTTTCACGACCGTGGTCTCCAGCTCGATCCGTCCACGGCGGTTGAGCATGTGGGTCAGCGCGATGCCGCCCACCTTTTGCGGCAGGCGGTTGGCAACCAACCGGTCCAGCAGGGCCCGGGCATCTGGGCCGCTGACCTCGACCTTGGTGAAGGCCGAGATATCCATAATGCCGACCGCCTCGCGCACGGCCCTGCATTCAACGGCGACCATGTCATGCACCACATTGCGGCGGAAAGAATAATGGTCGCGCTGTTCAACGCCATCCTTTGCGAACCAGCGGGGGCGCTCGTGGCCATAGACCTCTTCGAACACCGCCCCCTTGGCTTTAAGCCGGTCATACAGCGGGGACGGCTTGATCGGCCGCCCGGCAAGACGGTTGAAATGCGGAAACGGAATTTCGTGGCGCAGTTTGTAATCCTCATGCGCCTTGGTGACCTGCCAGTCTTTGGTGGCATAGGCCCCGAACCGGCGCGGATCATAGTCGCGCATCGAAATGTCGGCCGCGCCATGCACCATCCACCGCGCCAGTTCGCGCGTCAGGCCCGGGCCCCAGCCGATGCCGATCTGCGTGCCGCAGCAGCACCAATAGTTACGCACCCCCGGCGCCGGGCCGATCAGCGGATTGCCGTCGGGCGGGTGCGAGATCGCCCCGTGAACCTCGCGCTGGATGCCCAGATCGGCGAAAATCGGCATCCGGTTCAGGCTCTCTTCGAGCCACGGCATGACCCGGTCGTAATCGGCATCGAACAGCCAGTTTTCGTAGTCCCACGGGCAGTGGTCATGCCAGACCGAGTTCGAATTTTCCTTTTCGTAGATCCCGATCAGCCCGCGCTTCTGCTCCATGCGGATATAGCCCGAGACCTTGCGGTCATCGCGGATCACCGGCAACTCGTGATCGAGGTCCTGGAACTGTGGCACCGGTTCGGTCACGAAATAGTGGTGGGTCATCGAGGTCATCGGCAGTTGCAGGCCCGACCATTCGCCCATCTGCCGGGCATAAGTGCCACCCGCATTCACCACGTGTTCGCAGCGGATCGTGCCCCGTTCGGTCTCGACCACCCATTCGCCATTGGCCGCCTGCGTGATGTTGGTGGCCCGGCAGCGGCGGATGATCCGCGCGCCGAGCTGACGCGCCCCCGCCGCCATGGCCATGGTCACGTTCGTCGGGTCCACATGCCCGTCATCCGGCGTGTGCAGCGCGCCCAGAACCCCGTCGAGGTTGTAGAACGGGTGCAGTTCGGCCACGCGGTTGGGGCCCACCAGCTCGATGTTGAAGCCCAGTGACCGGCCCACCGACAGGGTGTGGCGCAGCCAGTCCATCTCGTCCTCGGTATAGGCCAGCCGGAACGAGCCGCAGCCATGCCATGTCACCGCCTGCCCGGTCTCTGCCTCAAGCGCTCCGGAATAAAGCCCGATGTTGTAGTCCACGCATTTGCCCAGACCAAAGGAACTGGTCGAGTGGGTGATCTGCCCGGCCGCATGCCAGGTGCTGCCGCTGGTCAGCTCGGCCTTTTCCAGCAGAACGACATCCGTCCAGCCCTCGTGCGCCAGGTGATAGGCCAGACCCACGCCCATGACACCTCCGCCCACGATCACCACGCGGGCCTGTGACGGCAGTTCCTTCCCGGACATGATTTTTCCTCTCACCGAGTCGCATTTCTTCTCGACAGGCTAAGGCCACATTTGTACCATCGTCAATCATGAATGACACAAATGTATCAAATGCCGTTCTTGACCGGCTGACCCGTGAATGGGACGCACTAACGCCCGAGGCGCAGAAAGCCGCCCGCTATGTGCTGGAAAATCCGGCGGATGTGGGCGTTTCGACCGTGCGCGAGATCGCCGAGGCCGCGAACGTGAAACCCAACACCTTCGTCCGCATGGCGCGGCAGGTGGGTTTTGAGGGGTACGAGGATTTCCGCGCGCCGTTCCGCGACGCCATCCGGCGTGGCACCGTGTCGTTCCCGGACCGCGCCCGCTGGCTGCAGGAGATCGGCAAATCCGGCGAACTGGGCGGGCTCTATGCCGACATGGTCGGAGCCGCGATCCGAAATATCGAGGAAACCTTCGCCGGGATCGACGCCACCCGGTTGCAGGCCGCGGCCGAGGCGATCTGGACATCCCGGCAGATTTTCACGCTGGGCGTCGGCGTCAACAACGCGAACGCGCGCAACTTTACCTATTTGGCCTCGACCGGGATGAAGCAGTTCCACGCCATTCCCCGGCCCGGCTCGACCCCGGTGGACGATCTGGCCTGGGCCGACGAACAGGACGTGCTGATCGCGATGACTTGCCACCCCTACCGGACCGAGGTGATCGAGGCGGTAAAGCTGGCCCGCGAACAGGGCATGACCGTGGTCGGCATTTCCGACAGCCCCGCCAGCCCGGTCATTCTGAACGCGCAACATGGGTTTGTCGTCGCCGCCGACACGCCCCAGTTCTTTCCGTCATCGGTTTCGACCATTGCGCTGCTAGAGACGCTTCTGTCTTTCGTGGTCGCCCTGTCCAGCGATGAAATCGTCGAGCGTGTCGAGCGGTTTCACCGCCGCCGGCACCAACTTGGCCTATATGCGGAGGAGCCTGAATGACCGCACCGCTGACCCGCTCGCTGGAAGCCCGCTATTACACCGACCCGGCGATATTTGAGCAGGAGAAACAGGGCCTTCTGGCCCGCACCTGGCAATTTGCCGGCCATGTGGCTCAGGTGCGCGAACCGGGCGACTATTTCGCCTTTGAAATCGCAGGTCAGAACCTGTTCTGCATCCGCGGGCGCGATGGCGAAATCCGCACCTTCTACAACGTCTGCCAGCACCGCGCGCATGAAATGGTGACCGGGGCCGGCAACACCCGCGTCGTCGTCTGCCCCTATCACGCGTGGACCTATGAGTTCACAGGGCACCTGCGCGCCGGACCCAACATCAAGTCGGTTCCGGGCTTCGACCGCAGCGCGATCTGCTTGACCCCGGTGCGGACCGAGCTGTTCAACGGCTTCATCTTCGTCAACCTCGACGATGACGCCGCCCCGATGGACGATTGGTACCCCGGGGTGCGAGCGGAAATCCGTGCATTCGTTCCACACATTGACGATCTTGAGCCGCTGGAATGGGTCGAGATACCCGAAAACTGCAACTGGAAGGTCAGTATCGAGAACTACTCGGAATGCTATCACTGCCCGACCAATCACCCGACCTTTGCCACCGGTGTGGTCAAACCCGAAACCTATGACATTCAACCCGATGCAGGCGGCGGATACGTTCTGCGCCATACGACCGAGTGTCAGAGCCTCGACAAGATGACCTATCCCATCGACCTTTCGGTGCCCCATGCGGGCGACTATCGGTCATGGTTTCTATGGCCGATGTTCTCGTTCCAGTGCTATCCCGGCAATGTCCTGAACACCTATCACTGGCGCGCGCATGATGCCGATCACTGTACCGTCTGGCGCGGATGGTACACCGAGGGCGGGTCCGAAAGCGCGGTGATCCGCCAACTGGCGGTGCAGGACCGGGAAACCACGGTCGAAGAAGACATCCGGCTGGTTGAAAGCGTGCATCGCGGCCTGAAATCGCGCGGCTATCGCCCCGGCCCGCTGGTGCTGGACCCGGCTTGCGGCGTATTGTCGGAACATTCGATCGCCCGCTTGCAGCAATGGATGCGCGAGGCGGTGGATACAGATGCAAGCGGAGTAGACGATGGCCGACATCTTTGACGAAGACCTGTTCCTGAAAGGACTGGCACAGCGCAAGGCGACGCTGGGCGACGAATACGTGGAGAAGAACTTGGCCTCGGCGGATGATTTCACCCGCCCGTTTCAGGAGGCCATGACAGCCTGGTGCTGGGGCTTTGGCTGGGGGGACGAGGTGATCGATCCCAAGACCCGTTCGATGATGAACCTGTCGATGATCGGCGCCCTGGGCAAGATGCACGAGTGGGAGATCCACTGTCGCGGAGCCCTGAACAACGGCGTCAGCAAGGAGGAAATCCGGGCGATCATCCACGTCGTCGGCATCTATTGTGGCGTCCCGCAGGCGCTGGAATGCTTTCGCGTGGCGCGCAAGGTTCTGACCGAGGCCGGTCAGCTTTAGCCACCCCCCACCGCCGCAGATCGAGATCACCCGCCCCGCGCGGGTTTCCTCGTTTCAGCACGAATATGTTACTGAATTTCGATTTGATGCACAGTTGCGTTACATTTTCCTTGCTGCGAATCGCTTCCGGGCGTATTACCCGACCAAGCGGTCACCTAATGACCTGAGCTCAAGACACGAGGTTTGACGCATGGACGCTTTCATCTGCGACGCACAGCGCACCCCGATCGGACGCTATGGCGGGGCCCTGTCCCAGGTTCGCACCGACGATCTGGCCGCGATCCCGTTGGCCGCGCTGAAAGAGCGGAACCCGCAGGTGGACTGGGCTAGCCTGGATGACGTGATCCTGGGCGATGCCAACCAGGCCGGCGAAAGCAACCGGAACGTGGCCCGCATGGCCGCCCTGCTGGCCGGTTTCCCGGTTCAGGTGCCCGGCACCACGATCAACCGCCTGTGCGCCAGCGGCATGGATGCGGTCGGCATGGCCGCGCGGGCCATCAAGGCGGGCGATTATGACATGGCGATTGCCGGTGGCGTCGAAAGCATGTCGCGCGCGCCCTTCGTGATGCCCAAGGCCACCAGCGCCTTTTCCCGCGCCAATTCGGTCTATGACACCACCATCGGCTGGCGCTTCGTGAACCCGAAGATGGAAAAAATGTACGGCACCGACACGATGCCGCAGACGGCCGACAACGTGGCCGAGGAATACAACATCAGCCGCGCTGATCAGGACGCATTCGCGGCACGCAGCCAGGCCCGCTGGGCCGCGGCGCACCAGGCCGGGGTGTTTGCGGAGGAGATCACCCCGGTCACCATCCCGCAGCGCAAGGGCGACGCCATCGTCGTCGATACGGACGAACACCCACGCCCCGGCACGACCGTCGAGAAGCTGGCCAGCCTGCACGGCGTCAACGGCCCGCACAAGACCGTGACCGCGGGCAACGCCTCGGGCGTCAATGACGGCGCCGCGGCCATTCTGCTGGCCAACGAGGCCGCCGCGCAGAAGAACGGCCTGACCCCGATGGCGCGTGTCGTGGGCATGGCGGTCGCGGGGGTCGAGCCTCGGGTCATGGGAATCGGTCCGGTCCCGGCCACCCGCAAAGTGCTGGCCCGCACAGGGCTGAGCATCGAGCAGATGGATGTGATAGAATTGAACGAGGCCTTCGCAGCTCAGGGTCTGGCCACCCTGCGTGAACTTGGCGTGGCCGATGACGCACCCCATGTGAATCCCAATGGCGGCGCCATCGCCATCGGCCATCCGCTGGGCATGTCCGGCGCTCGGCTGGTCATGACGGCGGCCTTTCAACTGCGCCGCACCGGCGGACGCTATGCCTTGTGCACCATGTGCGTGGGCGTAGGCCAGGGCGCCGCGCTAATTCTCGAACGCGTGTAAGGGAGGAGACCCGACATGTATGCTCAGATGATCAAGACGGCAGGAACAGGCGTCAAATCCCGCGAGGAAATGACCGAGCAGGAACGCGCCTTTCAGGACAAGATCGACGCCGACATCAAGATCGAGCCCAAGGACTGGATGCCCGACGACTATCGCGCGACGCTGATCCGCCAGATCGGGCAACACGCCCATTCCGAGATCGTCGGCCAGCTGCCCGAAGGCAACTGGATCACCCGCGCGCCCACGCTGGAACGCAAGGCAATCCTGCTGGCCAAGGTGCAGGACGAGGCCGGGCACGGCCTGTACCTGTACTGCGCCGCCGAAACTCTGGGCGTCAGCCGCGACGAACTGACCGAAATGCTGCTGGACGGGCGGATGAAATACAGCTCGATCTTCAACTATCCCACGCTGAACTGGGCCGATATCGGCGCGGTGGGCTGGCTGGTCGACGGGGCGGCTATCATGAACCAGGTGCCGCTGCAGCGCACCTCGTACGGGCCTTATTCGCGCGCGATGATCCGCATCTGCAAGGAAGAAAGCTTTCACCAGCGCCAGGGCTATGACGCGATCCGCAAGATGGCCGAGGGCACACCCGAACAGCGCAAGATGGCGCAGGACGCGCTGAACCGGTTCTGGTACCCGTCGCTGATGATGTTCGGCCCGTCCGACAAGGACTCGGTGCATTCGGCCCAGTCGATGGCGTGGAAGATCAAGATCAACACCAATGACGAACTGCGCCAGAAATTCGTGGATCAAACCGTGCCGCAGGCCGAGTATCTGGGCCTGACCATCCCCGACCCGGACCTGAAATGGAACGAAGAGCGCGGGCATTACGATTTCACTCAGCCCGACTGGTCGGAATTCTTCGACGTGATCAAGGGCAACGGCCCCTGCAACACCGACCGCCTGGCCGCCCGCAACAAGGCCTGGGACGACGGCAAATGGGTGCGTGACGGTCTGCTGGAACATTCCCGCAAGAAACGCGCCCGCAAGGTCGCAGCCGAATAACCCACCCGATAGGAGGACACCTGATGAAAAACGAATGGCCCCTGTGGGAAATCTTCATCCGCGGCCAGCACGGCATGAGCCACCGCCATGTCGGCTCGCTGCACGCGCCCGACGCCGAAATGGCGATCAAGAACGCCCGCGACGTCTATACCCGCCGCAACGAGGGCGTCTCGATCTGGGTGGTCGAGGCCAACAACATCACCGCCAGTTCGCCCAGCGACAAGGGTCCGCTGTACGAGCCCAGCGAAAGCAAGGTCTATCGTCACCCGACCTTTTTCGACATCCCCGAAGAAGTGGGGGCGATGTGATGACACGCGACGAGGCATTCCTGCAATTCCTGCTGCGGATGGGCGACAATACGCTGATCCTGGGCCATCGCGTCAGCGAATGGTGCGGCCACGCGCCGGTGCTGGAGGAAGACATCGCGCTGGCCAACACCGCGCTGGACCTGATCGGCCAGACGCAGATGTGGCTGGGCCTGGCCGGAGAGGTTCAGGGCGAAGGCAAGTCTGCCGACGATCTGGCCTTTCTGCGCGACGCGTGGGATTTCCGCAACGTGCTGCT
Source organism: Ruegeria sp. BHSA191 (assembly GCF_059613325.1). NCBI lineage: Bacteria > Pseudomonadati > Pseudomonadota > Alphaproteobacteria > Rhodobacterales > Roseobacteraceae > Ruegeria > Ruegeria sp. BHSA191. The sequence goes on along the minus strand of NZ_JBXWSH010000008.1, from coordinate 73,508 downwards.
GGTCGAGGTGCCCAACGGCGATTTCGGCCGCACCCTGATGCGCCAGTTCCTGTTTGATGCGTGGCACTCGATCATGCTGGGTCGGCTGATGAAATCGTCTGACGACCGGGTCGCGGCGATTGCCGAGAAGGCCAGCAAAGAGGTCGCCTATCACCTGGAACGGTCCAGCGACACGGTGGTCGGACTGGGCGACGGGACCGAGGAAAGCCACAGGCGCATGCAAGAGGCGCTGGATTACCTCTGGCCCTATGTCGGCGAGATGTTCGCCAGCGACGAGGTTGATGCCGAGATGGCCGCCGCGGGTATCGCACCCGACCCGGCCGGCCTACGCGAGGAATACGACGCGCTGGTTCAGCGCGTACTGACCGAAGCCACCCTGACCATTCCCGACAGCCGCTTTTCCCACAAGGGCGGCCGCGACGGGCGCATGCATACCGAACATCTGGGCCACCTGTTGACCCAGATGCAATGGCTGCAGCGGGCCTATCCGGGCGCAACCTGGTAAAGGCCGATGGATCGCGCCACCGTAGAGCAGGTCTGGGAATGGCTCGACGCCGTGCGCGACCCCGAGATTCCCGTGATCTCGGTCGTCGATCTGGGCATCGTGCGCGATGTGACATGGGAGGGCGACACGCTGAAGGTTGCCGTGACGCCCACCTATTCCGGCTGCCCGGCGACCTCGGTCATTGCAATGGACATCGAAACCGCCCTGCACGACCACGGCATCGACAAGATCAAGCTGGAGACCCGAATCTCTCCGGCCTGGACGACCGATTGGCTCAGCGACAAGGGCCGTGCGAAGCTCGAAGAATACGGCATCGCACCGCCCCAGCCCGCAGGCGGACCCGACCGCTGCCCGCATTGCGGCAGCACGGCAGTGGAAAAGGTCAGCCAGTTCGGCTCGACCCCGTGCAAGGCGCACTGGCGCTGCACCGACTGCCTGGAACCTTTCGACTATTTCAAGTGCATCTGAGGAGGACCGGATGGCACGTTTTCACGATCTGGAAGTCACCGACATCCACAAGACCATCCGCGACGCGGTCGTGGTCACTCTGAAGCCGGTGAACGGCGCGGCCGAGGCGTTCGACTTTGTCCAGGGCCAGTACCTGACCTTCCGCCGCGAATTTGACGGGGAAGAGCTGCGCCGCTCCTACTCGATCTGCGCGGGCAAGGATGACGGCGTTCTGCAGGTGGGCATCAAACGGGTCGAGGGCGGCGCTTTTTCGACCTGGGCCAACACCGAGCTGAAAGTGGGCGACAGGTTGCAGGCGATGCCGCCGATGGGGGCCTTCCACACGCCGCTGGACCCGTCCGCGCACCGGCAGTACCTGGGCTTTGCCGGCGGGTCGGGCATCACGCCGGTTCTGTCAATCCTAAAGACCACGCTGGCACGCGAACCGCATTCGCGCTTCACGCTGGTCTATGCCAACAAGGGCGTGAACACGATCATGTTCCGCGAAGAGCTGGAAGACCTGAAGAACCAGTACATGGGCCGCCTGAACGTGATCCATATCCTGGAAACCGACGCGCAGGAGATCGACCTGTTCACCGGGCTGGTAACCAAAGAGAAATGCGCCGAACTGTTCCAGCATTGGATCGACGTCGAAAACACCGACACCGCCTTCATCTGCGGCCCCGAGCCGATGATGCTGGGCATTGCCGAGGCGTTGCGCGAACACGGGCTGGATGACAGCCAGATCAAGTTCGAGCTGTTTGCCAGCGCCCAACCGGGCCGCGCCAAACGCAAGCAGGGCGATGCCGCCAGCGCCGCGCAGGCCAACCAGACCCAGGCGCGGGTCACGCTGGACGGCGCCACCCAGACCATCACCATGCCCAAGGACCAGACCATTCTGGACGCGGCGCTGGAAAACGCGATGGACGCCCCCTATGCCTGCAAGGCCGGGGTCTGTTCGACCTGCCGCTGCAAGGTGATCGAAGGCGAGGTCGAGATGGTCGCCAACCACGCGCTCGAGGATTACGAGGTCGAGAAAGGCTATGTGCTCAGCTGCCAGGCCTACCCGCTGACCGACAATGTCGTCGTCGATTACGACCAATAAAGGGAGAGGGACCATGGCCGAAGACATGAGCATCGAAAGCTACCTGGCCGCGGGCGGCGTTCTGACCAACCCGACCAACGTGCCGCCCCGATACCGCGCGGAGTTGATGAAGCTGATGGCGACCTTCGTCGACAGCGAACTGGCCGGTGCGGCTGGGTTTGCCGACATCATCAACCAGGGACCGGGCATCAAGGAACGCATCGCGGCGGCGAAGATCGTTCTGGAAAAGACCGACAATGCCGACCGCGTCCTGAAGATCATGGGCGAGTTCGGCGCGGATACCGACCGCTATGCCACGCATCACCCGTGGACCGCGCGGCTGGACCGTTCCGCCGATATCGGGGCCACGCGCAGCGAACATGACATGCGCCTTGCGGTCTTCAACTATCCGATCGAAGGCTGGACCGATGCGGTGGTGATGAACCTGCTGATGAGCCGCGCCGTGGGCGTGCAACTGGCCGAGTTCGCGCTGGTGTCCTATCAGCCGCTGGCCGAGGCGTTCCGCGCCATTGCCCCGATCGAGGCACATCACGGTGAATTGGCCCTGGAAGGCGCGGTCAAGCTGTTGGAACAGGGCGCGGCGCCGGCCATGCAGGACTCGGTCGATTACTGGTGGCCCCGCGTGGCCGCAAGTTTCGGCGCGGGCGACCCCGAGCGGATGGAAAAGCTGCGCCAGATGGGCCTGCGCCGCGCCTCGGGGGTCGAACTGAAAAACCGCTGGCTGGCCGAGGCCGCCGAGGTCGTAACGCGGCTTGGCTTGCGCACCCCGTGATCACCGCCCGCTGGGGCGGCTGATCAGGCCGTATTTAAGGGCAAGCGATCGCAGGCCGCGACGCCGTGGCCGAGCCACCTTGCCCGTGCCCGCGTCAACCGCACCGGCCTTGCGGTCGAACTCATAGACGTCGATGATGCGCTCGGCGCAGCCGCAGGCCTCGCCCATCCCGACCTTGGCGAAATAGAATTCGTCGAACCGTTCGGGTTTTTGCATGGCGCCCTCCGACCGCAAGTAGACGCCGGTTTGGCTCAAAAGCCAAATCACAATGCCGGCAGGGCCGGTGCTACAGCGCCTTGACGCCCGACAGGGTCAGGTTGCTGACCAGCGCGGCATAGTCCCGGCGCGCCTGTGCATCGGCACCGGAATTCCACATGTAGTACCAGTTCAGCATGCCGAAGACCGACATAGTGGCCGAGCGCAGCTTGGACCTGTTGCCGCGAAACACGTCAGGAGCGACTTCGGCAATGATGGAACTGAGGAAATTCACCATGTCGCGCTGATACCCGCGCAGCAGGCGCTGCTGCTCCTCGGGCAGGGCCGACATGCCGCTGGTCTGAACCCGGTGTTCGTCATCCACGCCCTGATAAGCCAACAGGATTTCAGCCACCACGCGGTGAAGCTTGTCGGGCGGGCTGAGGCCTTCAATCTCGAGCCCGCAGATCAGGTCGCGCAATTCCCGCAGATAGGTCTCGAGAATGTCGAACAGGATCGCGTCCTTGCTGTCATAATAGTGATAGATGTTGGCCTTCGAGATCCCGCATTCGCGCGCAAGCTGGGTCATCGAGGCGCGGTCGAAGCCTTCGCGGGCAAAGACCCGCGCCGCCGATTTAAGGATCTGCGCGCGTTTCTGGTCGTGATCTTTTGCAATCGTACGGGCCAAACCTCACTCCTTGTCTCGGTTGTCGACGACGCGCTTGGCCTTGCCCTGGCTGCGCTCGACATCGCCGGGGTCCCCTACAACGATCTCGGTGGAAACGCCAACGAAGTCCTTGATCCGCTTGGTCAGCATGCGGGCGGCGGCGGTCTTGCTGAGTTCATCGGCCGCGTCGGGCATCGCCTCGACATAGACGCGCATCGCGTCCATGCGGCCGGATTTGTACAGCTCGATCTGGTAATGCGCGGCAATGCCGCCGGTGGCCATGACCTGTTCCTCGATCTGGCTGGGGAAGACGTTGACCCCGCGCAGGATGATCATGTCGTCGCTGCGGCCGGTGATCTTCTCCATCCGTCGCATCGAGCGCGCGGTGCCCGGCAGCAACCGCGTCAGGTCGCGGGTGCGGTAGCGGATCATCGGCAGGCCTTCTTTGGTCAGCGTGGTAAAGACCAGCTCACCCATTTCGCCGTCGGGCAGAACCTCGCCGGTCTGAGGGTCGATGATCTCGGGATAGAAATGATCCTCCCAGATGACCGGGCCGTCCTTGGTTTCCACGCATTCGTTGGCGACGCCCGGCCCCATGATCTCGGACAGGCCGTATATGTCGACGGCATGCATGTCAAAGGCCTGCTCGACCTCTTTCCGCATCGCATCCGTCCAGGGCTCGGCCCCGAACACGCCCACCGACAGCGAGCTTTCGCGCGGGTCCATCCCGACCTTGTGATACTGCTCGAGGATGTTGAGCATGTAGGACGGCGTGACCATGATGCCGTCGGGTTTGAAATCGGTGATCAGGGCTACCTGTTTCTCGGTCTGACCGCCGGACATGGGAACGACCGTAGCGCCCAGTCGCTCGATTCCGTAATGCGCGCCCAGACCGCCAGTAAACAGGCCGTAGCCGTAGGCGTTGTGGATCATGTCGCCCTTGCGCAGACCGCTGGCGCGTAGGCTGCGGGCCACCAGATCGGCCCAGTTGTCGATGTCGTTCCTGGTGTAACCTACCACGGTCGGCTTGCCCGTGGTGCCGGACGACGCATGCAGGCGGATGATCTGTTCGCGCGGCACGGCAAACAGACCGAACGGATAGTGGTCGCGCAGGTCATTCTTGTAGGTGAAGGGGAACTTGGCCAGATCGTCCAGGGTTTTCAGATCGTCGGGATGCACCCCTGCTTCGTCGAACCGCTGTTTGTACATCGGCACATTGTCATAGGCGTGACGCAGCGACCATTTCAGGCGGTCCAGCTGCAAGCTGCGGATTTCATCGATCGACGCGATCTCGATCGGGTCAAGATCCGCTTTGTTCGGGGTCAGATCCTTCATGATGTCCTCCTCACCTCAAGATTCTGGAAACAGGGTCCCGTTGATCGCGCGGGAAAAGCCCCGGAACTCGGCGATCTTGTGGCCATCCTGGTTGGTCACTGTCACGTCATAGATGCCGCTGCGGCCGGTCAGGCTCTGCTCGGTCGCGCGGGCGGTCAGCCGGTCGCCCAGCCGGCCCGGCGCGACATAGCTGATCACGTTGTGCTGGGCCACGGTCGACTGGTTGCGGCTGTTGCAGGCAAAGGCAAAGGCGCTGTCGGCCAGCATGAAGGTCACGCCGCCATGGCAGATTCCGTGCCCGTTGCAATGGTGCTGCTGCACGGTCAGCGCCAGCGTCGCGGTGCCCTCGTCGACCTCGACCAGTTCCATCCCCGCCCATTTCGAGGCATGGTCCTGCGCCCACATCGCGGCGGCGGCTTTTTCGGCGCGTTCTTTCGGTGTCATGCTCATTTGCCCCGAAACTCCGGGCTGCGCTTTTCCAGAAAGGCCGCGACGCCTTCGGCATAGTCGGCGGATTCACCGCAGGTCTTCATGGCGTCGGCCTCGATCTCAAGATGATCGGTCAGACTGTTGGTCGCGGCGGCCTGGATGGTCTGCTTGGTCAGGCCCAGGCCGAGCGTCGGACCGTTCGACAGGCGTTCGGCCAGCGCGCGCGCCTCGCTCATCAGATCGGCATCAGGCAGGGCTTTCCAGATCAGGCCCCAGTCCTCGGCCGTTTTCGCCGCCAAAGGCTCGCCGGTCAGAGCCAGTCCCTTGGCACGCGCCTCGCCCAGCAGATGCGGCAGGTGCCAGCTGCCTCCGGTATCGGGGATCAGCCCGACCTTGGCGAAGGATTGGATGAATTTCGCGGACTCGGCGGCCAGCACGATATCGCAGGCCAGCGCAAGATTGGCGCCCGCGCCCGCGGCCACGCCATTGACCGCGCAGATCACCGGAAAGTTCAGCGACCGGATCAACCGCACCAGCGGCGCATAGAAAGTGCGAACCGTGTGGCCCAGATCCGGCGGACCGTCCATTTTCGACGGGTCGCGATCGGCCAGATCCTGCCCGGCGCAGAACCCACGCCCGGCCCCGGTCAGCAGGATCGCCCGCGCGCCCTCATCGCGCGCGCTTTCGATGGCGCGGCGCAGGGCATGATGCATTTCTTCGGTGAAACTGTTCAGGCGATCAGGGCGGTTGAGAGTGATTTCCACATAATTTCCATGCCACTGCGCAAGAATCGTATCGCTCATGGGCCGCTCGCTTTGCATTCGTTTCGATATTCTTCTTGCATTAACCGAACGGTTGGTCAATAAATTTCTCCGACGAAGTGCCGAATCCGGCTTTCGGCCGGTTGATGGTTACAAAAGTGACCATTAACGCATTAATGACTCATGTTTTGGAGGAGGAAACCAGTCATGAAACTCAACGGGATCAAAACGCTGTTGGCGACTGCTGCCCTGGCAGTATCGGGCAGCGTGGCATTTGCAGCGGACTACACCCTGACGATTTCCAGCTGGGCGCCGCCCACCCACGGAATCAACGCCAAGATGTGGCCCAAATTCGTCGAGATGGTTGAAGAGGCCACCGACGGCAAGGTGACCGCCGAGCTGAAGCTGGGCATCGCCCCGCCCCCGGCCCAGATGGACCTGATAATGGATGGTGCGGCGGATGCGTCGATCATCTTCCACGGTTATCAGCCGGGCCGTTTCGTGACGACCAAGCTGATCGAACTGCCGGGTTATGAGGGTTCGGCCGAGGCCGCCTCGGTCGCGTACTGGCGGGCCTATGACAAGTACCTGAAGGCGGCCGACGAACATCGCGGCGTCAAGGTCATCGCCCTGCACACCCACGGCCCGGCCCAGCTGCACACCAGCAGCCCGGTGACCTCGATGGACCAGATTTCGGGCCTCAAGGTTCGTATCCCCGGTGGTGTCGGTGGCGACGTAGGCACCGCACTGGGTGCGACCGGCATCCAGGTTCCGGCCCCCAAAGTCTATGAAACGCTGGCCTCAAAGGCCGCCGATGGCGTGGTCATGCCGTTCGAATCGCGCAAGGGCTTCAAGCTGACCGAGGTTGCCCCGAACGTCTATGAGATGCCGGGCGGCCTGTATCGCGGGTCGTTTGCCTTTATCATGAACGAAGACACGTTTGCCGACCTGCCGGAAGACATCCAGCAAGCACTGGAGGAAAACGTGTTCGGCGAGCCGCTGAGCCGCGAAATCGGCAAGATCTGGGACGAGATCGACGCCATCGGCCGGGATGAGACCCAAGCCACCGAAGGCAACGCCATCCAAGAGGCCAGCGCCGAGGACATGGAAAAGTTCGCGACGATCGCCGAGGGCGTCCGCGCCAAGGTCATTGCCGAGGTCAACGAAGCCGGCGTCGATGCGCAAGCCGCCTATGACATGATCAAGTCAGAAATGTCCTCGAACTGATCCTTGATGCGGGGCGGCACTGGCCGCCCCCATCCAGCCCCTTCCGGAGCCACCCGATGACCCCTCTCATCCAGCTTGTACGGCGCGCCAGCGTCCTGCCGGTGATTGTCGCCTGCACGGCCCTGTTCATCCTGATGGTGATGACCTTCTGCGACGTGATCTTGCGGTCGGTCTTCAACGCGCCGATCGAGGCCGCCACCGAACTGACGCGCATCCTGATGGCGATTCTGGTGTTCTCGGTGCTGCCCATCATCTCGGTCACCAACGGGCATATCGCCGTGGACCTGACCGACGGTATCTTCCACCGCCTGAGGCTCAGCCGCCTTCGCGACGCGGTGATCTATATTCTCAGCGGCGTCATGCTGTACTGGCCGGTCCAGCGCGTCTGGGTCCTGGCCGAGCGCGCCCGCGATTACGGCGATGTTACCGAATATCTCAGCATCCCGACCTACCTCGTTGGCTGGTTCATCACTGCATCGGTGGCGATCACCTCCGTGGTGATGATCATCACCGGCCTGCTGCACCTTTTCGCACCCAAAACCCTGACGGAAACCTCCTAATGACCGCTGCACTGATTGGATTTGCCCTTGTCCTGATCCTGGTGCTGATGCGCCTGCCCATTGTCTTTGCCATGGGGCTGGTCGGTACGCTGGGCTTCGCGTATGAACGCGGCGGCTCGATCTTTGACGAGCGCGGGCTGAAGGCCGCGATGTCGATGGTTGGCCGCCAGATCACCGATACCGCGCAGGATTACGGCCTGTCGGTCGTGCCGCTGTTCATCCTAATGGGCCTGTTCGTCAACAAGGGTGGCATGGCGCGCGAACTTTATGCGGTTTCCAACGCTTTTCTGGGCCACATGCGCGGCGGTATCGCCATGGCGACCGTGGCGGCCTGCGGCGGGTTCTCGGCGATCTGCGGATCGTCGCTGGCCACCGCTGCGACCATGTCCAAAGTCGCCATGCCGCAGATGCGCCGTTACGGTTATTCCGACGAGCTCTCGACCGCCTCGATCGCAGCCGGCGGAACGCTGGGCATCCTGATCCCGCCCTCGGTCATCCTGGTCATCTATGGGCTGCTGACCGAAACCTCGATCGGCAAGCTGTTCATGGCCGGCATCATTCCCGGCGCACTGGGCATCCTGTTCTACCTGTTCGCCGTGCGCTGGACCGTCTGGCGCAACCCGGAGGCCGGCCCGGCCGGTGCACGCGCCAGCTGGGGCGAGCGCATCAGCGCGCTGGGGTCCGTCTGGGCGGTGCTTCTGCTGTTCTTCCTGGTGATCGGCGGGCTGTATGGCGTGTTCGATTTCGAACCGCTGAACCTGACCTTTTCGCCGACCGAGGCCGCAGGCATGGGCGCCGCCGGCGCCTTTCTGATCGCGCTGTTCCGCGGTGGGCTGACCGTGGGATCGACCTTTGAGGTGCTGAAGGAAACCTGCTTTACCGCAGCCGCGCTGTTCGCGGTGCTGATCGGTGCGCAGATCTTTTCGAACTTCATCAACCTGGCCGGTCTGCCCGAGGCGCTGATCGCCATGGTCACCGCTTATGACGTGGCGCCGTTCGTGGTGATCCTCATGATCCTCGGCATCTACATCATCCTGGGCTGCGTATTCGAATCCCTGTCGATGCTGCTGCTGACTGTTCCGATATTTTTCCCGCTGGTGACCTCGCTGGGCTATGACCCGATCTGGTTCGGCATCGTCGTGGTGGTGGTAACCGAGATTTCGCTGATCACCCCGCCGGTGGGCCTTAACGTGTTCATCCTGAAAGGCGTGGTGGGGGATGTCTCGACCGGCACGATCTTTCGCGGCGTGACCCCGTTCTGGGTGGCCGACATCTTCCGCCTGGCGCTGATCGTTCTGGTTCCGATCGTGGTTCTGTACCTGCCGCAACAGATGGGCGCGCTGGGTCACTGAGCACATTTCGCCGCGCAAAGCGGCCCCAATACAGGAGCATTTCATGTCTCTGAAACAGATTTCCAGTTTCGCCGCGGGCCAGTGGGTTGCGCCCGGAGCCGGGGCCCGCACCATCGCCTCGGCGATCACCGGAGAGCCCTTTGCCACCGCCGGAAACGACGCGCTGGACGTGCAGGCGATGCTGGCACATGCCCGCGACGTGGGCGGGCCTGCTCTGCGCCGGCTGACTTTCCATGAACGCGCCAAGATGCTCAAGGCGCTGGCGCAGGCGCTGTCGGAACAGAAACAGGCGCTCTATGACCTCAGCTTTGAAACCGGCGCCACGCAGAAGGATCATCTGATCGACATCGACGGCGGCATCGGCACCATGTTCGTCTTTGCCTCGAAAGGGCGGCGCGAGATGCCCGACGGCCATGTCTATCTGGATGGCGATGTCGAGCAGCTGTCGCGGAACGGCACCTTCTTGGGCCAGCACGTCTGCACCCCGTTGCAAGGGGTCGCGGTGCATATCAACGCTTTCAACTTCCCGGTCTGGGGGATGCTTGAGAAACTGGCCCCAACCCTGCTGGCCGGGGTTCCAGCGATCGTCAAGCCGGCCACCAACAGCTGCTATGTCACCGAACTGGCCGTGCGGATCATGCTCGACAGCGGCATCCTGCCCGACGGCGCACTGCAGCTGGTCTCGGGCGGGCTGGGCGACATGCTGGATCATTTGACCTGTCAGGACGTGGTCAGTTTTACCGGCTCGGCCGACACCGCGATGAAGCTGCGGCAGAACCCGGTGATCTTGACCAACTCGGTGCGGTTCGTGGCTGAGCAGGACAGCCTGAACGCCTCGATCCTTGGCCCCGACGCGGCACCCGGCACGCCCGAATTCGACCTGTTCGTCAAGGAAGTCGTACGCGAGATGACGACGAAAGCCGGGCAGAAATGCACCGCCATCCGCCGCATCATCGCACCCCAGGCGCAGGTCGAGCCGCTGATCGCCGCGATCTCAGCCAAGCTGGCGCAGACCACGATCGGCGATCCGCGGCTGGACGGCACGCGCATGGGCGCGCTGGTGTCGAACGGGCAGAAGGCCGACGTTCTGGCCAAGGCCAGCCTCATCGGGCAAGAAGCCGAACGCGTATTCGGCGACCCGGATGCCTTCGAGGTGATCGGCGCCGACGCCACAAAAGGCGCCTTCGTACCGCCGATGCTGTTTCACTGCGCCGATCCCGACGCCGCCAAGCATGTGCATAACACCGAGGCGTTCGGCCCGGTCTCGACCATCATGGGCTATCGCGATCTGGACCACGCCATCGCGCTGGCCAATCGCGGCCAGGGGTCGCTGGTCACCTCGCTGATCACCCATGATCCCGAGGTCGCGCGCCAGGTGGTGATGGGCGCGGCTGCCTTCAACGGGCGGATCTACATCAACGACCGCGACTCGATGCAGGAATCCACCGGCCATGGCTCGCCCCTGCCGCACATGGTCCATGGCGGCCCCGGCCGCGCCGGCGGCGGTGAAGAGATGGGCGGCGTGCGCGGCGTGAAACACTACATGCAGCGCACGGCCTTGCAGGGCTCGCCCCGGATGCTGGCGACGATCGGCGCGAAATGGATCCCCGGCGCGCCCGAGATCCAAGGCCCGGCGCATCCCTTCACCCGCAAGTTCGGGGAACTGCAGATCGGTGAGACGCTGCACACGGCGCCTCGGACCATCACGCTGGACGACATCGAACATTTCGCCCATTTCACAGGCGACACCTTCTATGCCCACATGGACGAGGACGCGGCGGCCAGAAACCCGTTTTTTCCGGGCCGGGTGGCGCATGGCTATCTGCTGCTGAGTTTTGCCGCCGGCCTGTTCGTCGAACCGAACGAGGGGCCGGTGCTGGCCAATACAGGGCTGGACGGCCTGCGCTTCATGAAGCCGGTCGTGGCCGGCGACAGCATCAAGGTCCGCCTGACGGTCAAGCAAAAGACCCGCCGCACCGACGACTATGGCGAGGTGCGCTGGCACGTGACCCTGACCAATCAGGATGACGAGAAGGTCGCCGAATACGAACTGCTGACCATGAACGCCTACTGAGCGCACGGCAAAGTGTTTTTCTTGCACCGTCAGGCCGGATAGACTGGGTGCATGACCAACGCGCATCCGTGGTTCACCAAGGCCGTGGCCGAATTGGCCGACCCGCAGAATCAGCGGGTCTGGTCGATCATCGTGTCGCTGTTCGGCGACATGGCGCAGGAGCGCGGCGCCAAGATATCGGGTGGGGCGCTGGGCCGCATCATCGAACCGATGGGCATCAAGCCCGAGGCGATCCGCGTCGCGCTGCACCGTCTGCGCAAGGATGGCTGGATCGAAAGCGACCGGATCGGGCGGGTCTCGATGCATTTCCTGACCGAATATGGCCGCACGCAGTCGGCCCGGGTCACCCCGCGCATCTATGCCCGCGATCCTGCGCCAGATGCGCCGTTGCACCTGCTGATCGCCGAGGATAGCACCGGCACCCGGCTGCTCGAGGACATTCTGCTCAGCCACGATTACACGCCGATCGCGCGCAACGCCGCGTTGGGATCGGGGGCACCGCCCGAGGACCAGGACGAGCTGCTGATCCTTGAGGTTACTGCCCGCTCGGTTCCGCAATGGGTGCATGAAAAGCTGTTCCCGTCGGATCTGCGCGCGGCTTGCCGATCCTTGCACGAGACCGTCCGCCACGTGTCTCAGGACCGCCCGGCCAGTTGGGAGCCCACGCCCTGTCAGATCGGCACCCTGCGCACGTTGATCGTGCACCGGTGGCGGCGCGTCGTTCTGCGTCTGCCCGACCTGCCCGACGGTTTCTGCCCGCCGGACTGGACCGGCCCGGCCTGTCGGGCGCAGGTGTTCCGCCTGCTGGACCAACTGCCGCGCCCCCGGCCCGGCGACCTGAATGACGACTGATCCGGCGGCGGGTTCCTCTTGGTGCCGCTCTTGGCCTATCCTCATGGGCGACACGCCCTGACACGAGGCCCTGCCGATGACCCTGCTGCCGATCGCCGTGACCGCAGTCTGCCTGCTGCTCATCGGGCTGCACCTGTGGACACGCTACCTGACGAAGACAGGCACCAGACGCGTGCCGCAGGCGGGGCGGATCGTGCCGGTTGACGGTGGCAGTATCCACTATGTCGCCGCGGGCGACCCGTCCAGCCCGGCCCTTGTGATGATCCACGGGCTGACCGGGCAGTTGCAGCACTTCACCTATGAAATGGCCGACCGGCTGACCGACAGGTTTTACGTGATCGCGCTGGACCGTCCCGGCTGCGGGTATTCGACCCGAGATTGCGCGCGGCTGGCAACCCTGCCCGAACAAGCCCGCATGATCCACGAGTTCCTGCAGGCGATCCACGTCAAACACCCGCTTCTGGTCGGACACTCCCTTGGCGGAGCGGTTTCGTTGGCCATGGCGCTGGACTACCCCAACCACGTCCGCGGTCTGGCCTTGCTGGCGCCGTTGACGCATCGGGTGCCCGAGACCCCTGCCATCTTCAAGGCGCTGGAGATCCGCAGCGAAAGGGTGCGCCATCTGATCGCCAACACGATCGCGGTGCCGCTGGCCAGACTCACGGCGCCGCATGTCATCGACCAGGCCTTCGCCCCCGAGCCGGCGCCGGATGACTTTCTGGACCGCGCCGGGGGCGCCCTGGGCCTGCGGCCGTCGGCCTATGTGACCGGATCGCAAGATTTGGCCGGTGTGGACGCGAGCATTGACTCGCAGGTCGCGCGCTATGGCGACTTGCGGGTTCCCGGCGGGATCCTGTTCGGCGCCGACGACCCGATCCTGTCGCCGGAATGCCAAGGCGCATCCATGGCTGACTTCGGTCTCGTGTACGAGCGGCTTGCAGGGCAGGGCCACATGATTCCGATGACGGCGCCCGATGACTGCGCAGATTTCGTCCGTCGCGTCGCAAACAATGCTCCGCGAACCGACCCGACGCCTTCCAAACCAAGACAGGCCTGACCAGAAAGAAATCTGGTGGATTGAGTATTTTTCCCTCTTGACCCTCTCGGGCACCTCCCGTAAATCGCCACTCACCTTGGCGGAGTAGCTCAGTTGGTTAGAGCAGCGGAATCATAATCCGCGTGTCGGGGGTTCAAGTCCCTCCTCCGCTACCAAATCTTCCCTAAAAAATCAGGCACTTGCAGTCAGCAGCCAAAATCCTCCCAACGAGTTTTTCGCCGGGACTGCAATGGGACTGCACCCCCGGCTCTTACGATTCTATTTCGATTTCAGCAGATTGTCTTGTCGATCAGGTCAAATCCTCGATCGGTAGGCATACAGAACAAGCACTGGCCACCGCTGGCCTCCGCCCAAGCTTCCCCGATCTGGCGCTTGGCTTCCTCAGCTTCGTAAAGGTGCGCCCCCTTGTATTCGACCACAAGGATGCGCCCATCGTTCAACATGGCCACAAAGTCTGGATAGAACTTGCCGTGCGGTAGTTGAAGCCAAAAAGAGGTCTTCTTGTTCTCGACATTCCGAATCCAGTATTTCACTGCGTCCAGTCGATCCAGATACACGGCGCAATCAAACTCCTCCCCCTCGGCTTTCAGATCGCCGATCAAAGGGGTGTAGTGCTTGTTGAACTTTGTTGCACCGGCGTAGGGCTGGTTAAATGCGTAGCTCTGTTCGTCGAATATCATAGATAGCTCGGCGCTGGTGTCGAACTGATCGGCATGGGCGGCGAACAAAGCGGCGTAGTTGTCGGATTCTCGGTTAGATCGCAGGTCGGAAATGAACCCTGCAAGAGCCTTGCGCAGGTCATACTTGTTCCGAGCCAATACATCCAAGTCATACCCGTTCTCGATGAGCTTGTTCAGTGCGCTTCTGATGAAGACGACGGCGCTTGGTTTGGTGATATCCGGGTGTTTGATTCCGATATCGATCCAGTTGGCAAGCCTGGCCAGTGTCCAGGCTGGTTCTTGGATGACGGCAGCAAGTTCACCTTGGACACGCCGGGCAAAGTCGATCTCTACTTTGCCGCTTGTGGAAATGTCGATCTGTCCAGACTGACTTTCATCGACGATTTTGAAGCGATTGACGATATCCGAGGCGTCGCACTCATCCAGCCGCCAAGGAAGGTCAAGGAAATGCTCCTTGCTGAATAGCTGCAACTCGCCCTGTTTGCGGAAACCCAGCAACGGGACGATGAATGGCGGCTTGTCGGTGTCCTCTGCCGCCGAGGTCTGAAAGTTGTTCGTCTTTGCGTATAGGCGTTCGACAACAGGCGCAGCTTTGGGGGATTTGGCAAAGGCAAGCTGGATCAGATTCCGGCTTTCCTTAGTCATGGGACCTTTGAATGCCAAGGACCGACTTTCCGCGTCATAGGTCAATCGCTGTTTGACCGAAGCCGGCAGCCTATCGATGGCTTCCTGCACGGCTTCGTCAGACAGATCCTCGTCGGGCAAAGGATCAGACCTATGCTCGAACTCTTTGGCAGCTTCCTCAAACGCCATATCGCTCTGCGAGGCGATGAACGCAGCGGCTTCAAGCTTGTTGAAACCTGCGCCTTCCACAAGACCATCTTTCAGCTTTTGAGCCGTGGCGTCGAAGCTGGCAGATGCAACATAAGCGTATGCCTGATTGAGCGCCGGACGGTTCTTTAGTTTCGCTTTGGGCATCCTAAGAACACGGCCCAGGATTTGCTCAATGGCAGTTGAGGAAACCTGTTCAGCAACCGAACACAGCACATAGGCAAAGGGGCAGTCCCAGCCTTCTTTCAGCTTCTGCACGGTGATGATGTAGCGCACCCGGCATTCCGGGTCTGCAATGTCATGATCGTCCAGATCCTTTCGCGGACCGGAATGAACCGCAATCTGGTCTTTCGGTATGCCTTTGTCTTCATGCAGAAACTTCTCGATCTTGTCATAGGTCAGGCGTGTCGGATCGGTGGCCGAGTTGCTTTGTGCCTGAAAGAGAACCAAAGGTCGGATGTATTCACCGGTCTGAGCTTGTTCGGCGTTTGCTGCTTCTTCCAGGGCTGCTTGGCAATCCAGCGCCGCGCCAATCGTCTTTTGCCAATCCCGATCCGTGGTGAGCTTGATCGGCATCTTTATCATCTGCTCCGCTTTCAACTCGGCGGCGGAAACCGAATAGAGGATATTGGATGCGTGCTTGTCTTTGGCCGGGTTGTGCTCGGTCTGCGGGGTTGCCGTCAGTTCCAAGATCAGCGAGGGACTAAACCTCGCCAGCGTGTCGAAGGATAGTGCCGTGCGGGCGTTGTGCGCCTCATCAACGATCACCATAGGCCGGTGCAGGCGCAGCAGGTTGGCCAGTGAGGCCACCGGGCGATTTGTGCCTTCAACCTTCTCCAACCGTTCTTCCTGCGCTTCCGAAAGGCCCGAGAAGTGGTCCATCAGAGCGCCCGCGTCCTGATAGACCTTCAAGCCTTCGCTATCCTCGTCGCCGTTCGGTTTTTCGCGCCGGAAAGACTGGATCGTTGAAACGATGATGCAGGCCCCGCCCTCTGCGTCGGCGCGGGACATGGCCAAAGCTTCGTCCTTTGTCAGTATCGAGACATTCCGACCGAAATCCTTGGCCAATGCCGCCCGATAGGGATGTTCAGGGTTCTTCAAGGCTGCAACGGTCTGTTCAAGGATCGGCGTCGATGGCACAAGCCACAGCACCATTGGGTTCGCAGCCTGCAAATACTCCTGGGCAGCGATGCCAACGGAGTGAGCCGCCATGATCGTCTTGCCGCCACCCGTCGGAACACGAAGGCAGACATAGGGCGTTCCCTGGGCAATCACCGGGGCGTCGCGGTATGGCAGGTTGGTGGCTTTGTAAAAGGCGACATTGCAGCCGTCATTGTTGCAGTCGCGCAGATAACTACGGAAACGGTCGAGTGCCGCTTTCTGATATTCTTTCAGGTCGAGATTCACAGCAGCCATATCAAGCCCCCTCGATCTGATAAGGGATTTGCTTGAACACGACGCCCTCGGCTTTCAGCCGCTCAGGCGAGACTGTGCAGCCCTCGGCATAGACGACGCGTTCGCCTTCAAAGCCATCCGGGGCGGATGGCAAGCTGGCCAATGCATCCGGCGTCAGCACATTCCCGGCGGCTTCGCGGGGGAAGCCCTGTTCGGCGGGAGAAAACAGCAGATAGACAATCTTGTCCTTGTGCTGTCCGATCAGCGGGGTAGAGCCATCCACCTTTTTCGGCAACGGTGCGCCGGTCTCGGAAAAGAACACATGCGCGGCCAGATCGGGAAAACTCACCGCCTCGTCGATATCGCCGAACTCATTGAAGAGTGGTGTGCCCAAGCGGCAATAGCGGAAGCCTCCGCCAAGCCCCTCGACGGGCTTCTCTGGGTCTCCACCCTTGTCATAGCCGTTGATGACACGGCGCAGGCGTTTCGCGGTGATTTCCGGTGCGATTTTCTCATCCATTTCGACAAGGATGAACCTGCGGTTGCCACCATCCTGTTTATTCATCTTCAAGACAGAATGTCCCGTTGTCCCTGATCCCGCAAATGAATCCAACACAAGATCATTCGGACCGGTTGCTACCTGCAATACTCTGTCAATCAAGCTGGTTGGTTTTGGAGTATCGAAAGACGCTGATTGCAGAATGTCTCTTATTTCTCTTTTTGCATCTTGGTTGTCTCCAACTTCTTCACGCAGCCACAGCGTTTTGCATACCACGCCCTCCGAAACCTCAGACAGGAACCGCTTTAGCCTTGGCCCCGCAGTTCCATTTGCACCAAACCAAATCCTGTCATCCGCAACCAGTTCGTTGAAGCGCTCGGGGGACACAGACCAACATCTACCCTGGGGAGGATTTACGACTTTGCCGCTGGGAGTGGTGATTGGGTAGTCTGTCGCGGCAGAGTATGTCTTTACAGATAAGTTGTCCGACATCCACGGGCCGCGAGGGTCGTTGTCGGGATTCTTATACATGGAGCCGGTGGTTTCGCCTCTGGGCAACTTGTTTGGAGTAAAATCGCCTTTTCGGTTCGCATAAACCACCAAGAAATCGTGGCTGTCCGAAAACCAAGTTGCATCGTTTTGGGGCGCATACTTCTTTTGCCAAATGATGGATGCGACGAAGTTCTGCGGCCTAAAAACTTCGTCGAGTAGCGAGCGCAAGCGATGGTGTTCATCGTCGTCAATGCTGACGAAAATCACTCCATCTTCCCGCAGGAACTCCCGCAGCAACCGCAGGCGCGGATACATCATGCAAAGCCACTTGTCATGGCGCGACAAGTCTTCGGCCTCTTTGCCGACGACCTTGCCCAGCCACGCCTTGATCTCGGGCGAGGCCACATTGTCATTATAAACCCACCCCTCGTTCCCGGTGTTGTAGGGCGGGTCGATGTAGATGCATTTTACCTTGCCCGCGTAGTAGGGCAGCAGCGCCTTTAACGCTTCCAAGTTGTCGCCCTGCACCAGCAGGTTCCCGGCATCCGGATCGCCTGCCGAAAGTTCTCCATCGCAATGGACAAGGCGGTAGGGCACTTCGCGGTGATGATTGACGACGGCTTTTTTGCCGATCCAGTCCAATGTTGGCATGTCGATTTTGTCTTCTCTGCTCGGAGGCCTGGGGTTGCAGGCCGGGAAAATCTGCCTACATGACTACCGCCTACCGGAGAGACGATGCAATGCGCTTGCAGATGGAACCGTTCGGAAAAAATTTTGGCTTCGGACTTCGGATTTGGGGGAAAGAGAAAATATAGCTTCCGCCTAACCAAAGAAGGAAGACTATGACACCTCAAACCCAAACCATCACTGACCATCTTGTCGATATCAAAACCGTATGCGCCGTGCTTTGCCGTTCTCGTGCCAGCATCTACCGCGACATTGAACGCGGCGATTTTCCCAAGCCGATCAAGCGGGGCAACTCTTCGCGCTGGCGGGCTTCCGATTTGAATCGGATCATTGCACAAGACGGCGACATGGACGCCTGACTCGCCCAAGCAGATCGCCGATCCACATTGCCCTCTAACCCTTTTGCTCAGCCCCGCCTCTGCGGGGCTTCGTCATTTCCGGCGGATGGCGATGTGCTTCTTGGGCGGGGAGTCTCGGTGCTGAGCGGCTCTGCCCATCACGAGGCAAGAGGCGCGCGCGCAGGGTATCGCGCAGCATTATCAACTCACGATAAACCCGCCGAAAACGACGCCCACCGCGAAGACGGCGAACAAGCCCAAGGCGGGCAGCCGCCAGGAATGGCGGTTGTCGCCCTGGGCGCGGTTGAGAGCGGCTTTGGTTTGAGCAATCTGCTGTGCCTGCGTGGATTCCAAGCTGGCGATTGCATCTGTCAGTTTTGACTGCCTGCTTGAAAGGCGGTCGATCTCTCTGAGCAACTTGGCCATCCCCGCTACCGCATGTTCGCTGTTCTGGGAAGCCGCCGCTGCGCTGCGTCTCGTGGCTTCCATGGCCTGCTGCCAATCGTATGTTTCCTGCATTGATTTGCCCTTCTTTCAGTTGGTTGATTTCACGGATGATTTCGTTAGCCTCGGCTCGCGTATGACCTTGGTCGATGCGCTTCCATTTCTCTTTTCTGGTCTTCTTGGCTTTCGGCGTTGCCCGCGCACCTGCGCCCTCGTGTATCGTTGGAATCTTGTCGATGCCCCTGTCTGCGTATGACAGGTGGCTAATCTCGGACTGAGGCCCGAATCCCCATTCACGCATCATTTGATTGTGTAGCTCAGCCCACATTCTTGCGGCGTCCTCGATGGCGTTCTTGCGTGCAAGCCCTAAGATGCTTTTGGGCCTTCCGCGCCCGCCGGTCCTCTGTTGAACATCGAAGAATACGAAATGGGCATGAGGGTTCTTTGTGTCGTTGCCGTGCTGGTCATGAATCGCGGCGACATACCCCGCAACGCCCTTGCTCAATCGCTCGGCAAAGGCCCGTGTTAGCGCCTCTCGCTGTTCCGGGCTGGCCTCTACCGGCAATGCAATCACAAAACGCTCACAGACGCGCCCTTTGCGCCTTTGGGCCTCTTCTTCGGCCTGGGCGGCAGTCTCTGGGTAGGTGTTCCCCGAAAGTCGTTCTTGAATGACAGCCCGCGCCGCTTGCGGGCGAGTGATGTATCGGAGATGCGCCGCAGTCTGGCCGGGTGCGGCGGCACGGGTTTCATCTTTGCGCTTCTCTGAAAAGGCCTTAACTGAGTGTCGAAATGAAAACAGTGCCATTTCCTTGATCGGGTTGGCGTGGATAAAATGCGAAGCTTTTTATCCGTTGTGCGCCTTCCCTATCTCCTTTCGACAGAGAAATAGGGAACTGACAATGCAATCTAAAAAATTCGACATCCTGTCTGACAAGCGGAAGCAGAACAGCCAGGTTTTGATGATGCTTGCCAACTACTGCCGCAAACACCGGATGATAGACTTCGATCTTCGGTGCGTCCCCTCAGACGATTTGGGCCGGATCGGCAACGAAATCGTAGATCTTTTCGTAGATCGAATGGGAGAACACCAACCACAAACGCCCCCGTGTCCGAGGGCGTCTGGCGGAGAAAACACAGCTAAGAATCGTGGCCTAACGCGGTCGAGGTGATGTTTGCATCATGCCGCAGCTTTGCTCTCAATGGCGCGCAACCTGACACCTTTTTCAGATTCTTCTATCTTGCTCTCTGCCAATAAGGCATCCAGTGCTGCTCTGACCTTCTTGCGCATTGTGTCTGCGTTGCCACGAATGTTGTTGAAAGGCTCGCCGGACATTTCGCCAATCACCTTGGGTTTGTGCCATTCGCCGCCATCCCGCCTGTGAAGCTCAGTGAGAACACGCAGCACATCCTTTGATCTTTGGGCGGAAACAGAGGAACCGGCCTTATTTGCTGGTTTGGGTCTGTTTTCTTCAACAAGCGAACTACTGGGTTCGAAGGGGACAGCCCAAGGCACTGTCGTGATTTCGTCGTGCCGGTTTCTACCGATTTCAAACCCTTTGATTTGGAATGCCATAGGTGCGGGTTTGGTGTCTTCTCGCTGCTTATTCACGCGAATGAACACTGTTCCGTCAGGCTGAGACTCGTCGGCTTTGTGAAGCGTGAAGCCTGTATCGACATTTGCCGTCAAAGTGGTTGAACCGCGTGGCCGAGAGGTTTCACCGGCCCCCATGTGATGGACAATGAGCACATGAGCATTTGTTGTCTTTGCGAGATAGGTGGCATTTGCCAGGACACGGCTGGTGTCTTTTGAAGAGTTTTCATCACCATCGCCCATGCACAGATTGAGGGTATCAAATACAATCAGCAGATCGTCGCAGCCGTGATATTCGCGGAACATCTTAGCATCGGCAGCAAACTGCTTGATCTCTTGCGAATCCGACAGATTGACTGCCATATCCAAAATCTCAACTGGCGCGGTTTGAGCAGCGTTCTGGCTCAAATACGGATAAGCCCGCTTTAAATATCCTTTCGGAGCTTCTGCGGCGATTATTAGAACAGCCGCGCGAGCGACATGCATGCCGCAAAAGTCGCGCCCCATCGCTACATGCGCGGCTATGCTTGCAACAATAGCCGACTTCCCGAGATTTGAAGGGCCTGCGAACATACTGACTTCACCGGGAAACAAAAACCGTTGGACGATGTAGTCAGGATCGGGGTTGGGTCGAAATGTGTTTGCTGAAATCGTTCTGCGCCCCAGTATGCGCGGTTTGCAATCATTCTTTGTTTCCTTGAAGTGGTTGGTTTGGCTCATATTTTTTTCTGTATCCTAATGTTTTTTAGTGCCCTTGGCGGCACCGAAATGGACTTTGGTTCTCCATGTCCGGACGAAAAACAAAACAGGAACTTTTTTTCGGACGGACGGACGCTCCCCCGAAAGGGGAGCGTCCGTCCGTCCGATTTCCTAAGCGGGCGTGGCAGCCTTACCGGTGCAAATGATCACTTCGTATGCACGCGCCAGTTTGTTCAAAGCCTCCGCTCTGGGGTCCTCAACTCCTTCGAGAATCCGAGTTGCCGCAAGGTAGTGTTTAGCCGATCCGCTTGCTCCAGATTTTGCCAAGGGGTCGAGGTGGGCCAAGATCGCATCAATAGTTTCAACTGGCGTCCGCAGTTCTTTCAAAAGCGTCGAGCCGGTTCGACGGATATCGTGCCGCGTCCATTGCCCGGTCCCGCTGGCCTTAAAAACGGCTCGGCTGGTCCTATCCCAGTTTGACAAAACACCGCCATCACGGTTTGGGAATACATAACTGTCGCGCGGCGTTTTGCTCGGGTAGCCAGGTAGCGACTTCAGAAGCTCCAATGCAGCTTGCGAAAGTGGAAGATCGTCCTCTCTCTCTCCGCCTTCGGTAGCCTTCACTTTGCGCGTCCAAACACCGGTCTTGAAGTTTATGTCGCACCATCTTGCATTCGACACCTCGCTAACCCTTGCAAGCGTAAGGAACATGAACTTCATAGCAATCGGCCCGAAGTCCTTTTCGGGCGATATATTTCGACGACGCAAGCTGGGATGAACCGGGTAGGTCAGCAGCGGCAGAACCCTGGCTAACTCCTCCTCAGACAGAACACGCGACCTGATGCCAGAAATGCTGGGATCATTGGTCGAAGGGTCATGAACACAGTGCACATCCGGAGCAACAAGCTTTTTCAGGCGTCCTGCGCCAACCTTACAGTATTCTCCGCGTTGCGCCGCCCAATCGAAGACAGGAGCAAGGTAAGCCAACGCTCTCGAAACCTGACCATTTGCGCTGGCTTTGCCATTTACTGGCCGCGAAGGCTGGTATGCGCTGGCGCAAGCGGCAAGGTCAGTTTCGGTGATGTCTTCAACTGGCTTATGCAACAGTCGAAAGAAGACGCATTCGATTGTGCTACGCATGTTTGCTTTGGAGTTGGGGCCACCACGCGGACGCCAGCCCTTTTTGTTTATTGCGAACACTGGCTGCACCTCGTCCAAGAGCTGCATCAGAGTGGTGCGGTCGTTCTTCTCAGTGCCGACAGGCATTGCGAACTCTTCACCGCCATATTTCAAGCCATAAGCGATCTTCCGGCACCGCTCACGACCTTCCTTGATCGACATTTTGGGATAGGTGCCGATGGTAATAGTGCGCATCTTGCCTTTGTGGTCCCTAAGCATCGCCGCCATTGTCTTTCGTCCGCTCGGCATGACCCGCAGCGTGAAACCTTCTACCTTGGTATCTTTGATGTGATAGCGAGTGGGCCTGATCTCAGCGTGTTTTGCCGTTTTGTCAGTAATCTCAACTTTGTTGGATTTTCTCGGTTCCGCAGTCATCGTTCGTCCTTGCCACTTGTTGTTGCAGGAGCGAATTTGGCTTGATCCACTTTCCCAGAATGGGACTGCGGAGGACTGCAAAAGCCGTTAGATTACCTGATCCAGACTGCGACAGCGTGAGACAATGTCTGTTGCCAAGACAACACAACGAAGCACGAAAATAAATATTCTTTTCAGGCGCTTAAATGTCTCAAGAGGTCGCAAGCTGTTTTAGGTCGGCGCAGATTGCACAAGGAAGGAAGCGATCTCGGGCGGAATCATAATCCGCGTGTCGGGGGTTCAAGTCCCTCCTCCGCTACCACCACCTCCCACCTGTTTCGAACGGTCTGAAACGAAGGCGCTGAGCTGCCCCTTCACCTCGACCGGCACACCGTTTTCCTCGGCCGGATAGACAACGATCTCCGAGATAAAACTGCGCACGGCGTCACGTGCTTTCGGATTCGGATACCGAAGATAACTTTGTCGCGTTTGTTGCGCTCCGCCTCAGGGTCACATGTTATGTAGTCGACGATCGGCGTCACAACGCTCGCTTGAGCCAGCGTCTGGATCCGCCCCATGCCAGGATCGGCTTTGCCAAGACGCTTTGTTTTGTCATTTAGGGGCCCTTCCTCGAACCCTTAGAGGGCGTTCTCGATCGCAGATTTCGACTGGACCCTGCCGGCCCCACCGCAGAAACAGGTCCGGCAAAGCTATGGGCTACAGGCGAGAAGTGTATAGATGAATTGCCCTGATCGATACGAAGAAAGCGCCAATGCTGATGTGAGATCGAAGCCGACACCATCGATTCTCCGGAACAAATAAACCTTGATTGGTGAAACGCTGACCATCAGCATAGTCTGGGTAACCCCATCGGAGTTGATTGTGCCAGAACGCGAAGCCACAAATCTGCTCAGACCGCCGTACACAGCAAGATGATACGGCCGTCTCCAGAGTTGCTTGCGATTTCGCGCCGGATGCATCAGGCCATCCTCACCCGCAACACCGAAATTCTGCCGGGCTTTTTCTCTACCGCCGAAGAAATGCGCTTCATTGGCACGGCCGAGAACGAATATTGGAACGGTTCGGTTGTAAGCGAAGGGGTTGCCGACTTTTTCAGCGAAGTGCCTGACATACTTGCCGTGGAAGAAATCGAGGCCGAGGCGTTCGAGAACGGCGAAACCGGCTGGGCGTCTTTCGTTTATCGGGTCCACTTTTCAGGTTTGCCCGAACCCAGCCTTCAACGCGAAACATACGTGTTTGTTTTGGATGGGGCCCGGTGGAAAATAGTTCAGCGACATGGTTCTGCACCAGTACCAAACGCTGTTCATATGGGCACGGAACAAACAGCCATACAGCGGCTGGTCGATGCGGCGAGAGACGAAGGTCCGAAGCTGGAACAATCTGAGGGATTGGCTTCGATCCTGTTCACCGATCTGGAAGCCAGCACGGAATTGGCGGCTGCGTTGGGCGATGCACGCTGGTCGAGCCTGATCAATGACCACTTTCGCGATATTGCAGACATCGTGGAGGCGCAGGGCGGTCAGTTCGTGAAATCCCTTGGAGATGGCACGTTGTCGAGCTTCCCTTCGGCACAGCAAGCCTTGAAAGCTGCCGTTGACATGCAGAAGGCCGTTGTTTCCCAAAATCAGGACCCGCAACTTGGTTTGCGCATCGGCATCCACACCGGAGAAGTCGTTCAGAATCGCGGTGACTTCTTTGGTGCTGTGGTAAACAAGGCTGCCAGGATAACAACCATGGCCTCTGCTGGTCAGATCTTGGTATCCAACGCCACATGCACCATGGCTGAGAACGCTCCGGACATGAAGTTTTCAGAGCCCGTATCTGTGTTTTTCAAAGGTTTTGAAGGAAGGCATTTGCTTCATAGGCTGGAATGGAAACGGTGAATTTGACGTTGCGCAGGCCGAATGTGGTCATCGCCGAATGAACGAAACGCCTGCACAGCGGTCGTTCATCCGAACTCCAAGATCCATGCTTGAGCGAAACACCTGAAAACCTGTGCAGAGCCGCCTCACAAATCCCTGATCCAGAACTGCAAAGGCTTTAGGGTTTCCGATGCCTCGCCCAGATCCTTCCACGAGAACTGGGCGATCACCCCGGGCAGCGGCCTGTACCCGCGCGCGCGCCAGAAATCGTCCAGCGGGCGGTAGGTTGCGGGCCGCATCGGGTGGTCGTCGGGACGCTGCACGCCGCAGAAGGCAGACTTGGCGAAGCCCAAGCCCCGCGCGTGACCCTCGCGCATATCAAAGAACGCATGTCCGACGCCCTGCCCCCTATACTCGGGTAGCAGTACGGATTCGGCGCAGTAGAAGATCTTCGACAACTCCAGCCCGGTGCCGTCGAAAGCGGCTGCGAAATCCTCGGCATGGTCGGCAAGCGGCGCGCCGGTCGCGGCCCCCACAAGCCGGTCGCCGTCAAAGGCGCCGACGACGATCGCCCGGTCGCTGTCACGATAGGATTGCAGGTATCTGCGCTCATAGTCCAGATCGCCGTCATAGAGATAGGGCCAGTCGCGGAACACCGAGATGCGCAGCCGCGCCACGTCGTCCAGCGCCGCCGACAACGCCTCGCCGGTCAGGGCGCGGACGGCAGTGACCTCAGCCACCCGACACCTGCTTCACCCAGTCAGCGAGGTTGTAATAGGTGGTCACGCGGGTGATCTTGCCGTCCTCGAGGTCAAAGAACGACCCGGCGGGCAGGCGATAGGTCTGACCCGAGGCCGCAGGCAGGCCGGCATCGGTTTCCAGATAGGTGCCGTTGACGATGTATTCGGCGGCGGCGCGGGTGCCGCCCTCGGCCTCGAAGATCACAATGTCGGTCAGGGTCTCGCGATAGCAGCGGTTCATATGCGCGCAGAATTCGGCGAATTTGTCTTTGCCGACGCGGATCTGGCCTTCGTTCACGTGATGGGCCACGTCGTCGGACAGGCAGGTCAGCATGCCGGCCACATCCCCGGCGTTGAAGGCATCGAAATAGGCTTGGACAGTCTGGGTCATGCGATCTCCGTAGGTTCCCCCCAGCGATCCTTCAGGTGCTTGATGATCTGATCGCGGGTCTGACGGTAGTGGTGTAGCTTTTCTTCGCGCGTCTCGCCCAGTCCGGTAGGGTCCATTATTGGCCAGTATTCGACATCCAGGTGAAAAACCCGCGTCAGTTCCAGCGCCTTGCGCTGGCTGGCTGGCGACAGGGCCACGATCAGATCGAAGGAGCTGAGATCGTCGCCCCATTCCTGCATCTCGTCGAACGACCGCGACCGGTGGCGTGACAGTTCCACGTCGATCTCTTGGCAGACGGCGATGCTGAACCCGTCGATTTCCAAGTCGTTGCGCACACCGGCCGACTGCACGTAGGTGCCCGTGCCATAGAATTTCTTCATGATACCTTCGGCCATGGGCGAGCGCACCGCGTTGTGGTCGCAGCAGAACAGGACCGAATGCGGCAGAGGCTTCACCCGTCAACCTCCGAAGTGCAGCACGCAGATCAGCGTGAACAGGCGGCGGGCGGTATCGGCGTCGATCTCGGCCTTGCCCTCCAGCCGTTCCTGCAGGACCCGACTGCCTTCGTTGTGGATGCCGCGCCGGGCCATGTCGATGGTTTCGATTTGGCTGGGCGGCAGGGTCTTGACCGCATCGAAGTAGCTTTCGCAGATCTGGAAGTAATCCTTGACCACCTGCCGAAACGGGCCCAGCGACAGGTGGAACTCGGCGGCTTTCTGGCTATCTTCGGTGCTGACGTCGAACACCAGCCGCTTGTCGCGGATCGACAGCTGCAGGTGATAGGGGCCATCGGGCACCACTCGGTCGTCGCGCTTGGGCAGCGTGAACGAGTTTTCCTCGAGCAGATCATAGATGGCGACCTTGCGCTCCTGCTCGATTTCCGGTGTGGGCGGCGGCAGGTTTCGATCGTCCAGTTCGATATGCGAAATGCGGGTCATGGTCATCGACTTCCGTTCAGGTCAGGCCAGACCTAGCGCACCTATGCCCGCGGGACAACGCGCGAAACCGGCCGGACGCAAGGTTAGATGGGGTGATCGTTGGGGTCGATGCCGTGCTTGCGCAGCAAGGTGTCAACCAGCGAGCCGGGATTGATGTCGCGGTCCTTGAATATCTTGCGGAACCAGGACCCGTAGAAATGGATCGAAGTTTGGTTCTGCCAGTCCAGGAACTCAAGCTTGTCCTGATCCGGCTCGTTCCACAGTGCCCGGTGGCGCAGCGGAATCGCATACAGCGATTTCCGCGAGACGGCCTTGGCATGTTCCGGCGTCGGAAAAAGGTAGTGAAACAACATCGGCGGGCCAAAGCTGAAGATCGGCAGGCTCCAGTAGGTCGAGCGCCCGAAGATCTGAAGATAGGCGCGCTGCTGTTCCTCGGGCCACCAGGGCGGCACCAGATCGCCGTCAAAGGCAAAGGCGCACATTTCGGCCAGGGCCGGGCTGTCGATCGGCAGGGCAAGAACGCCATTCATGATGCGTTGCCGCCTGCGGTTGGCCGCTGGAAACAAATAGCCCTGATCGGTCTGGAAAGGTTTGACCGCATAGGCGTCGGCATCGACCCATATCTGGTCGGTCTGCTGCAGCAGTTTCAGGCGGAACAGGTCCGCGTGCACGGCGACCGACCGCGTGATCGGATCGCGATAGATCTCGGGCGTATCGAATATCTCCCGTGCGTCGCGGGCCTCGACGTAACTCGGAATGTCCTGCAACTCGCCATAATGATAAACGATCGGAGTCTGGCCGAGATCGGCAAAGGACTTCAGGCACAGATGCTCCAGAAAGCTGAAGCGCTCTCCGATCCAGAGGGTTGCGACACGTTCCAATTTCGGCTCCGGGTTTGTCCTAAGACATCACCGGTTAAAACGCACGGGTCGGACGACCACCGCAAGTGGTTTTGCGCCGGCCGCGGCAGTCCCGGGCCGGATGTGACCCCACCGCAATTGTCCCTAGATCACCCGTTCAGCCGCTTGAGCCGCGCCCCCACCGATAGCCCGTGCGCCTCAAGGCTTTCCGACTGCGCAAGCTGCTCGGCCGCCGGGCCAATGGCACGCAGAGCCTCGGGCGTCATGCGGCTGAGCGTGGTGCGCTTGAGGAAATCCATAACCGAAAGGCCCGACGAGAACCGCGCCGAACGCGCGGTGGGCAGAACATGGTTCGGGCCGCCGACATAATCGCCGATGGCCTCGGGCGTGTACTGGCCCAGGAAAATGGCGCCGGCGTGGATCGTCTTTTGGCTGAGCGCCACCGGATCAGCCACGCACAGTTCCAGGTGTTCCGGCGCGATGCGGTTCGACAGGGCCGCGGCCTCGTCCAGATCGCGCACGGTGATGATGGCGCCATAGTCGCGCCAGCTGGCCCCGGCGATCGCGCGGCGCTCGAGCGTTTCCAGCCGCTTGTCCACCGCCTCGGCCACCGCGCGGCCGAAAGCGGCGTCGTCGGTGATCAGGATGGACTGGGCGCTTTCGTCATGCTCGGCCTGGCTGAGCAGGTCCAGCGCGATCCAGTCGGGATCGTTGTCCTTGTCTGCGATCACCAAGATCTCGGAGGGGCCCGCGATCATGTCGATGCCGACCTTGCCGAACACCCGCCGCTTGGCCGCCGCGACAAAAGCGTTGCCCGGCCCGGTGATCTTGTCCACCGGCGCGATGGTTTTGGTGCCATAGGCCAGCGCCGCAATCGCTTGCGCGCCGCCGATGCGGTAGATCTCGTCAACGCCCGACAGGCGCGCGGCCAGCAGGACCAGCGGATTGACCTGTCCGTCCGGCGTGGGCACCACGATGGCCAGACGTTCGACCCCCGCAACCTTGGCCGGGATCGCGTTCATCAACACCGAGGACGGGTAAGAGGCCAGCCCGCCCGGCACGTAAAGCCCCGCGGCGGACACCGCCGACCAGCGCCAGCCCAGGGTCGCACCCGCCTCGTCGGTCCATTCCAGATCCTGCGGCATCTGGCGTTCGTGATAGGCCCGGATGCGCCCGGCGGCCAGTTCCAGCGCCGCGCGGTCCTCGGCCGAGACGCCTTCGATCGCGGCATCGATTTCCCCGGCCGTGAAGGCCAGCGTGTCCGGCGTCAGCTCCAGCCGGTCGAATTTCGCGGTCAGCTCGATCACGGCGGCATCACCGCGCGACCGAACGTCCGCTATGATCTGCGCGACGACCGCGTCCACGTCCGGGCTGTCCTCGCGCTTGGCCGAGAGCAGGTCGGCGAAGGCGGTTTCGAAGTCGGGCGCAGTGGTATCAAGGAAAACGGGCATGATGGTGTCTCCGGCAGTCCTGCGGGGAATATCCGGGGGCGGCCCGCACCTCAAGGGCTTAGATCAGGGGTGCAGCGATTTGCGCATCGGGTATCCGACGATCCAGCGCGCGGCGGTCCTGCGTCCACCCACCCGCGCGACAAGTAGAACCGGCGCGCGGTGGCGGTGCTGGTGACACGCGCCTCGGTCACGCCGAGGGCCGAGAGGCGCGATTCGCGATGCGAGAGCATGGCAGAGCTTGCGCCCTGCCCCAGGAAATCCGGGTCAACATAGTTGAGGGTGATCCGCCCGGTGCCCCGCCCCGGCTCAACCTCGCCCAGCGCCCCGACCGAGGCCAGCCTGCCATCCCCCAGCAACAGCCAGACCTCGCCATCCGAGTTCGGCAGGTCGTCCCGCAGCGCCTGCGGGGTCTTGTTCGCCGTCCAGCGGGCAATCACGTCCGGGGCGTTGCCGTGATCCTTGGTGCAGAGCCTCTCGATCGAGCGGGTCAGAACCCGGTTCATCTCGAACACGTCGAACACGGTGGCACGGCGAATTTCAGTGCCTTTCGGCGCACCCGAGAAGGTCTGGGATATCCCGCGCTTGTTCCTCACCTAGACCGGGTGCTTGGGCGCATGCCCCGAGGGCGCGCGGTACGGGCGCGTGACGTCCCTGAGCGTGGCCTCGAGCGCCTCGACCGTCAGACGAATCGCGCCATCGCCGGCCAGCGTCAGCAGCACCTCGCCAGCACCGTCCTCGGCCGGGTGGAACTCGATATCCAGCAGCGACAGGATCAGGTCTTTGTCGGACCGGTTGATGCCCTGGCTGGCCACCGCCAGGACCGAATCGAACACCAGCACCGACTGCACCCGCTCGTAGGGGCGGTCGCGGCGCTCGGCGGCCTCCTTGTCTTCCCACCGGAACCGGTTGAGCAGCAGGGCGAAGCGGCGGCGGGCCGGTTGCCAGGTCATCTCGCTGGCCGGAAAGACGGCATCCTGCCCCAGCGCCGCGATCACCCGCAGGTCGTCGGCGTCCAACGCGCCCAGGTTCAGCGGCGCCTCGCGCCCATCTTCAAATGTTGCGTCTGCCATCAGCCCTTGATCCGTTCGATTTTGGCGCCCACGCCTTCCAGCTTGCGGACCACATGCTCATATCCGCGGTCAAGATGATAGACCCGGCTGACAAGTGTTTCGCCCTCGGCCGCCAGACCGGCCAGGATCAGCGAGACCGAGGCCCGCAGATCGGTGGCCATCACCGGCGCGCCCTTCAGGCGCTCGACCCCGGTCACCGTCGCAGTGCCGCCATGCACCTCGATCTGCGCGCCCATCCGCACCAGTTCCGGGGCGTGCATGAAGCGGTTCTCGAAAATCCGCTCCTCCAGCACCGAAACCCCATCGGCCGTGCACATCAGCGCCATCATCTGCGCCTGCAGATCGGTGGGAAAGCCGGGGAACGGCTCGGTCACCACGTCGACCGCACGCACCCGGCCATTCCTGCGCGAGACCTTCAGGCCCTGTTCGGTTTCCTCGACATCGACCCCGGCGGCAGTCAGCTTTTCCACGAAGGATTCGACCAGCGACAGGCGGCCACCCAGCAGCTCGACTTCGCCGCCGCAGATGGCGGGGGCCAGCATGTAGGTGCCCAGTTCGATCCGGTCAGTCACCACCTGGTGCGTCGCGCCATGCAGCCGGTCGACGCCCTGAATCTCGATGGTCGAGGTCCCCTCGCCCTGAATCTGCGCGCCCATCTTGCGCAGGCATTGCACCAGATCGACGATCTCGGGTTCGCGCGCGGCGTTTTTCAGAACCGTCGTGCCCTTGGCCAGCGTCGCGGCCATCACGATGTTTTCGGTGGCCCCCACCGACGCAAAGCGCATTTCATGCACCGCGCCCTTCAGCCCGTTCGGCGCCTTGGCGTGCAAGTAGCCGTCCTTCAGCTCAATCTCAGCGCCTAGGGCTTCCAGCCCTTCGACATGCAGGTCCATCGGCCGCGCCCCGATGGCGCAGCCGCCCGGCAGCGAAACCACTGCCTGACCGAATCGCGCCAAGAGCGGCCCCAGAACGAGGTTCGAGGCACGCATCTTGCGCACGATCTCGTAATCGGCGGTGTGGCTGGTCAGGTCGTGGCTGGACATCGCCAGAACCTGCCCGTCCTGCAGGGCCGACACCTCGGCCCCCAGCGACTGCAGCAGCGCGGTCATGGTCTTGATGTCGCTCAGACGCGGCGCGTTGGTCAGCGTGAGCGGTTCTTCGCTCAGCAGCGTGGCCGGCATCAGTGTGAGGCAGGCATTCTTTGCCCCCGCGATCGGGATTCGGCCATGAAGCGGCCCGTTGCCCGTTACAAGAATCGAATCCATCTGCTCTAGCCCTTGTCCTGACCGGCCTTGCCGTCCGAGCCCGCCCGCGCCTTGGCCTGCGCCTTGCGCCGCGCGAGATTCGCCTTGAGAGCAGCCTTGAGCCGATCCTCGCGCGTATCGCCGGATTTGCCGTGTTTTTTGGGTGAATTTTTGTCTGACATGATCTTTCTCTACAGGAGGTGAAAAAAACCGTCCAGAGACCCTTGCGCCCCGTTTCGTTTGAGTCTAATCACCCGCCCACAGCGCTGCTGTAGCTCAGAGGTAGAGCACTCCCTTGGTAAGGGAGAGGTCGAGAGTTCAATTCTCTCCAGCAGCACCATCTCTCTTGAAATTGCAGGATTTAGACGTGTTGCGGCGTAGCTTGCGCGGCTCGGTGTGGTGCTGTACCCAACCCGCAGCAGAGGTATTTCCATGACTCCGAAACGTCTTGTTTTTCATGTGGGGCTGCCCAAAACGGGCACGACATCCATTCAAAGGTACCTTGTCAGACATGCTCCGCAGCTGCGGGAGGCAGGCATCGCCTTTCCGTTCGATCTGTCCAGGCGCCCGAAAGGTGCAGATGGAAACCCGATTGGCGTCCCCCAAATTGACGGGTCAGAGTATTTTTTCAAAACGCCCAGGCGGGACGTCCCGGCCACATCGATCGATTGGGCACAGGAACTTCGCGAGTTTGCCGAGTCCGAA
Source organism: Ruegeria sp. BHSA191 (assembly GCF_059613325.1). Classification (NCBI taxonomy): domain Bacteria; kingdom Pseudomonadati; phylum Pseudomonadota; class Alphaproteobacteria; order Rhodobacterales; family Roseobacteraceae; genus Ruegeria; species Ruegeria sp. BHSA191. The sequence continues at coordinate 41,699 of NZ_JBXWSH010000008.1, read as the reverse complement.
CACTTGCACTCTTTTCTGACCTCGGATGAGACCCTCTTCAATTCTGTGCAAGGCCTTCGTACCGAAGTATTTTCCGGCCTGCCCAAAAACATCGAAGTTATTTTTCTGGCCTATCTCCGGCATCCTATTGACCTTATCAACTCCAGAACATTGCAAGGCATTGCCGGAAGCGCCGAAGCGTATCCCCAATTCCTGAAGGCTCTGCCGAGAATTGCCAGACGATATGTTCACAAGGGCTATAAGGATTCTCTTGCTGAATTTGCACAGCACGGGACGATGCTGGTTCGCTCCTACGAACAAGCTGCCCGGATCGGCGTCGTGCGCGATTTCTGTCAGGCTTTAGATATACCGTACCTTGAAGACGGGCCGGAAAAATACGCAAACACTAGATCATTCGGCTACAAGACCGGGTTGGTGTTGATGGGCTTCCGGAAAGAACTGGGCGTCTTTAGTATCAGGCACAACCCAACGACACACCCCAAAGTAAAAGGCCTTGGGGAAAAATTTGACGATTCAAATAAAACCTTCCTGCCGAAAAAGGTTTTCGACGATGTGCTTGCAAAATGGGACGAAGAACGCCCCCTGATCGAGGCACGGTTCAACGTCTCGCTGCAGGCGACCACGAAACAGAAACCTGCACCTGACCATCTGAATATTGACCAGCCTTTTGCCCAGGCATTCCAGAATGCCGCCCGAGGTATATTCGACCCCGAAGAAGAAAGGCTTCTGGAAAGCGCCTTGAACACTGCCCAGCAGGGTTTTGAAATCTTCAAGGACTACCAGCCGGCAACCAGCCCCGAACCGATTGCTGCACCTCCGCAGAAAAATAGAGGCTGGTTTACACGGATCTTTGGAAAACGGGCCGCAGACTGACCAATTTCCGCGCCAAAATCGCACGGTTTGCCTCTGCATCCTCCAGATTCAAGCAGCGCGCTGGCCATGACGAACCGAAGCGTCATGTTGACGCGACGTCAGGATGCAAACGGGCAAAATCACAAAATTATGACACCTTTCGGCACCACATATGCCCATATTCGGATACAGGTGGAACTCACCCCTGCTGATCTGTTTTATGGTGTTTTTTTAACGAGGGGGTACTTCGGCAGGGTCAGGGGAAGGACCGATCATCAGGCCCTGTCGCCGAAATGACCGTGTCTTTCCCCGCCTAGCCGCCCCGCAACCTCTGCATCAGATAGACCTCGGCCCCGTCGGGAATGGGTTCGGACAGACCCGCTGCAATGATCCTGCCATTGACGGCAATGGACACGCCCGCATCGATCGGCGCCTGCAATTGCGGATGGAGACGCACCAGTTCGCGCAGCAGCTCGCCGGTTGTCTCGGCCTCAACCTCGACCACCTCCTGACCCCCGGTCAGAGACCGGAGGCCGGACCAGAGATGGACCTCAACCATTGTCCTTGAGCGCGGCCAGAATGCGCGGCGGCGACATCGGCAGTTGCCGCATCCGCACGCCCGCCGCGTTCGAAACCGCATTCGCGATGGCCGCCAGCGGCGGCACGATGCCGGTTTCACCCACGCCGCGCACGCCGAACGGGTGGCCGGGGTTGGGCACTTCGACGATCACCGTGTCGATCATCGGCAGGTCGCTGGCCACCGGAATACGATAGTCGAGGAACACCGGGTTCTGCAGCCGGCCATCCTCGCCATAGATGTATTCCTCGTTCAGCGCCCAGCCGATGCCCTGCGCCGCGCCGCCCTGGTACTGGCCCTCGACATAGGCGGGGTGGATCGCCTTGCCCGCGTCCTGGATGACCGTGTAGCGGGTGATCGAGGTCTTGCCGGTTTCGGGATCGACCTCGGCATCGACGATATGGGTGCCGAACGACACGCCTGCGCCTTCGGGGGTCGCCTCGAAATGGCCCGAGATCGGGCCGCCGGTGCGCCCCATGTCAGCGGTGATCTCGGCCAGCGGCAGCGGGTCGAAGTCGCCCGCGTTGGGGCCGGATGGCACCGCGCAGCCGTTTTCCCATTTCACCGCGTCCACGGGGATGCCCCATTTGGCCGCCGCGCGTTCGCACAGTTTCTCGACCGCGTGCTGCGCCGCCTTGATCGTGGCCAGACCGCTGGCATAGGTCACGCGCGAGCCGTGGCTGACGTCGTTGTAACCCAGCGTGGCGGTGTCGGCGATGGTCACGCGGATATTATCGTACGGAATACCCAGCACCTCGGCCGCCATCAGCGCCATCGACGCGCGCGAGCCGCCGATATCGGGCGTACCGACCATCAGCTGCGCCGAGCCGTCCTCGGACAGGGCCAGCGACACCGAGGTCTCGCCCCCGTGGTTGAACCAGAACCCGCAGGCGATGCCCCGCCCCTGCCCCGGCTTCAACGGCGCGGAATAATGCGGGTGAGCTTTGGCGGCTTCGAGCGTCTCGACCAGGCCGATCCGGTCATAGGTGGGGCCATAGCTGGCCTTGGTGCCCTCTCGCGCGGCGTTCTTCAGGCGCACATCGACCGGGTCGAGACCCAGTTTCTTGCACAGCTCGTCGATGACCGATTCTACCGCAAACGCCCCCATCGGCGCGCCGGGCGCGCGATAGGCGGCCTGTTTCGGGCGGTTGGACATCACGTCATACCCCACCTGGCGCACGTTGGTCAGGTTGTAGGGGGCAAAGGCGCACATCGCGGTCATGTCGCCTGGCGCGCCCGGAAAGGCACCGCCTTGCAGGCGGAACACGCCCTGGGCGGCAGTAATGGTGCCATCCTTTTTCATGCCGATCTTGACGTCCATCGAGGCCGAGGCAGTCGGCCCCGTGGCCCGCAGAACCTCTGACCGGGACATCACGATCTTGACCGGACGGTTGGCCTTGCGCGACAGCGCCAGCGCCACCGGTTCGATGAATACGGTGGTCTTGCCGCCGAACCCGCCGCCGATTTCCGATGCGGTCACGCGCAGCTGCGCGGTTTCGATCCCCAGCAGCGCGGCACAGGTCTTCTGCACGATCCAGTGGCCCTGCGTACAGCACCACAGCTCGCCCTTGCCGTCAGCGCCCAGCGAGGCAAGGCAGGCGTGCGGTTCGATATAGCCCTGGTGGGTGGCCTCGGTGACGAAGTGATCCTCGATCACCAGATCGGCCTCGGCAAAGCCGGCCTCGACATCGCCGTGACCGCTTTCGTGATAGCGCACGACGTTGGGATGCATGCCCTCGGGCACCGAATAATCGGCCGCGCCCTCGCGGATCACCGGTGCGTCGGGCGCCATAGCCTTGTCCACGTCGGTGACATGGGGCAGCACCTCGTATTCGACCTCGATCAGCTTGAGCGCATCCCGCGCCGCCAGCGCCGAACTGGCCGCAACCGCCGCCACGGCATGCCCGTCATAGAGCGCCTTTTCCCCGGCCATGACGTTTTCCAGAACGTTCCAGAATTCGCCCTCAAGCCCCGGCTTGAACGGGACATCGGCGAAATCGGCGCGGGTGACCACGGCCTTCACGTCCCGCTGCGCCTCGGCCTTCGAGGTGTCGATCCGGACGATCCGCGCATGGGCGTGGGGCGAGCGCAGGATGGCGCCGAACAGCATGCCCGGCGCGGTCACGTCGGCCCCGAACCGGGCGCGGCCCGTGACCTTGTCCAGCCCGTCGGGGCGGTTCGGGCGGGTGCCCACGAAGGTGAAGTGCGACTTGCGATCGTCGAGTGCCATTACGAAGCCTCCCGCAGCTCGGCGGCCGTGTCCAGAACGGCGCGGATGATCTTGTCATAACCCGTGCAGCGGCACAGGTTGCCGGCCAGCCAATAGCGGGCCTCTTCCTCGGTCGGGTCGGGGTTCTTTTCCAGCAGCGCCTTGGCGGCGACCAGAACGCCCGGCGTGCAGACCCCGCATTGCAGCGCGGCATGTTCGATGAACTTGCGCTGCAGCGGGTGCAGGGTTTCGCCCTCGGCCATGCCTTCGATGGTTTCGATTTGCTTGCCTTCGGCCTCGACCCCCAGCACCAGGCAGGAACAGACCAGCCGCCCGTCCAGCGTGACCGAGCAGGCCCCGCAATCGCCGGTGCCGCAGCCTTCCTTGGCGCCGGTCAGGTTCAACTTGTCGCGCAGACAGTCCAGTAGGGTTTCGCGCGCGTCGCACAGGTATTCGACCGTGTCGCCGTTGACGGTGGTGGTGACGTGATGCTTGGTCATGCGGTCTCTCCCTTGGCGCGGGCATAGGCGATTTTCGCGGCGCGTTTTGCCAGAACGCCGGCCACTTCGGTGCGGAATTCGATCGTGCCGCGTTTGTCGTCGATGGGTTTGCAGGCGGCCGAGGCGGCGGCGGCCAGCGCCGCCAACGCGGCATCATCCAGCGTGGTGCCGATCAGCGCCCGGGCGCAGTCTTCGACAAGCAGGACGGTAGGCGCCACGGCGCCCAGCGCAACACGGGCCTCGGTGATGGTGTCGCCATCGATGCGCAGGTTCACGCCCACTCCGACCACGGCGATGTCCATCTCGGTGCGCGGTATGAAGCGCAGATAGGCGTCACCGCCGTTCTCGCCCCGCGCCGGGATGTGCAGGGCCGAGATCAGTTCGCCCTGCGCCAGCGAGGTCTTGCCGGGGCCGGTCGGGATGTCCTCGACCGCCACGACCCGATCGCCCGCGGGGCCGGTCACCGTCACGCTCGCCCCCCCAGCAACCATGGCCGGAACGGAATCGGCGGCGGGCGAGCCATTGCACAGGTTGCCAACCGGCGTGGCACGGCCCTGAATCTGGGTCGAGCCGATCAGGTCCATCGCCTCGACCACACCAGGCCACTCTCGGCCCAGTTGGGGGTGTTCGTTCATCTCGGCACCCGTGACGGCCACGCCCAGCGTCCAACTTCCGTCGGCGTGGCGGGTGATGTCGCGCACCCCGTCGATGGTCTTGATGTCGATCAGGGTGTCGGGGGTCACGATCTCGGACCGCAGTTGCACCAAGACGTCGGTGCCGCCGGCCAGAAATCGCGTGATGCCCGTTGCATGGGCAGCCAGATCCGAAGCTTCGGCAAAGCTGGCAGGGCGGTGATATTGCATGATTGTACCTCGCGCCTGTTGGTCAGGGTTCACTGGGTTTGGGGCGACGTTAGAGCAGCCGCGCGGCGGCGTCCATGGCCCGCGCGACCTATTTTTTTGCCTGCAAATGTCGCTTTCCGACCGGGGTCAGAGGTCGATCTCGACCACCCCGCCCGGCTCGGCCGCGCGGCTCTGGCACAGAATCAGCGCCGATTCCCGCTGCTTGTTCGACAGGACGAAATCGCGATGCTCGACCTCGCCCCCGATCAGCCCGCATTTGCACACGCCGCAGATGCCGTCGGCGCATTTCACGTCGACATGGATGCCGGCCTCGTTCAGCACCTGCGCCGCGTCCTTGTCGGCGGGCACCTCAAGGTCACGCCCTGACCGTGCCAACCGCAGGGTGAACGGGTGGTTTTCATAGTCGGGCTGCTCGGGCACCGAGAAATACTCCAGATGCCGGGCCACCTCGGGCCAGCCCTGACGTTCGGCAGCCTGCATCACCGCCTCCATGTACCGGTCGGGGCCGCAGGTATAGACATGCCAGCCGTCGCGATAGCCCGCCAGGATCGAGTCCAGATCGGCGCGGGTGCCTTCGTCCGAGACATGCAGATGCACGTGGTCCGCCCAGGGCGCGGCAGCCAGATCGGCCAGATACCCGGCCTTTTCCCGTGAGGGGACGGAATAGTGCAGATCGAAATCGCGCCCCAGCGCGTGCAGGCGATGGGCGAAGGCGATCATTGGGGTAATCCCGATGCCGCCGCCCATCAGCAGGGTGCGGGTGGCGGTTTCGTCCAGTTCGAAATGGTTGATCGGTTTTGACACGAACACCTTGCGGCCCGGCGTGAAGATCCGGTGCAGCAGGGCCGATCCGCCGCGGCCTTCATTCTCGCGCAGCACGCCGATCTGGTATTTCGACCGGTCCGCGGGGTCGCCCGACATAGAATACTGGCGCAGGAACTCGGGGGCCACCAGCACGTCCAGATGCGCGCCCGCCGTCCATTCCGGCAGAGGCGCGCCATCCGGGGCCGAGAACTCGTATTTGCTGACATACGGCGTCATCTTCTCGACCTTGGTCACCTCGACCCGCATGACCGGGGCGTCGCCGGCAATCGTGTAGCGATGCACCACCGACGTATCCCCGGCGGCCAGACGGGCCTTGTATTCCTCGACCGTGACCATGGCCTGATAGGCGGCGATCCCGGCCTCGCGATCCATCGCAAAGGGATAGGGCCAGGGATGCGGCGCAAGCGGGGCGGGATAGACGGCCAGCGTCTGGTCCTCGTATTTCAGGTCCAGATCCTTTTGCAGATCGCGTCGGTTCAGCGGGTGTTTCGTGGGGCGATAAGCCCCGTCGGACTGAAGCTCCAGATCCCACCACCACTTCTTGGTGTCGTTCAGCCCGCCATTGCCCAGCGCGTCATCCAGCCATGCCAGCGCGGGCGCTGCAGCGGGGATGTTCATCGCGGCCCAGCGGAAGGGGCGTTCGGCAAAGATGCCTTCGAGGTTCCACGGGCAGGTCTTCATGCAGCGCCCGCACATCGCGCCGCCGGGCGTGGTGATCCGGTAGGTGGCGCATTTCTGGCTGTCGGATTTCCAGATCTCGTAGCCGTTGAACATCAGCTTGGGCCCAGCGGTGATCGCCCCCGAGGGGCATTCGCGAGCGCATTTGTTGCAGCTCTCGCAGAATCGCTGCAGGCCGAAGTCGATGGGCTTGTCATGCGCCATCGGCATGTCGGTCGTCACGACGCCCGACTTGAGGCGCGGGCCGAGGTAGGGGTTCAGGATCACCTCGCCGATGCGGCTGACTTCACCCAGCCCCGACAGCAGCAACAGCGGCGGCTGCAGCACCTCGCCATCCATCACCGTATGCGCCTTGGCCTTGTAGCCCAGGTTGCGGATCTGCTGGGCGATCACCCCACCCAGCAGCGAGAACCGCAGATAGGCGCGCATCGACTGGGCGACGCTGATCCAGTCATCGCCCGAGGCGCCCTCCATCGTCTCATAACCCTGGTCGATGATCATGCTGACGGCCTGATCGTGGGGCGGCACGATTTCCTCGCCGGTGGCGTCGTGGGAATACCACGCCCATTCGGGGCAACGGCCTAGGCCCACGGCATCGACGCCAAGGAAATAGCTGGCCGCCTTCAGGTTGGCGGCGTTGCGATCTGCGTCATTGGGTTTGGGGCCATCGGCGCTGTCGCCGTCCTGCAGCAGGACGAACGCCCCCAGCGCACGCCTTTGCGCAAAGCTGGGCGCGGATTTTCGGACGTAATGCCCGCCTTTGGCCGTATCCTGCAGCGGTGTGCCCATATCGCCGAACTGCGCCCGCGCGAACATATCGGCGCGTTTGGGCACGCGGGCCACGTTTGCCTCGTCGATATAGGTGGTCGGGCTGTCCACGCGTTTGAGCGTCTCGAACGGGTGCGCGCCATCGGCATAGCGGCGGCGGGCGAAAGGGTCGCGGTTCAGCGCGTTTTTGGCGAAGCCCGCGCCCAGCCACCACGCGGGGCCTTGGGTTCTGAACCACGGCTGCCGGTCGCGCGGGGCCAGCGGGCGATCATGGGCGATTTCCATCTCGGTGGTCACAGCGGCCAAGCCAAACCGATGCCCCAGCCAAGGGGCCACGGCGGTGCCACCCTCGGCCCAGACCAACCCGGCTGCGGCGGCAAGGCGCGGCAGGTCCACGTCCGAGGACATCACCGAATGCGCCCGCGCGTCATACCCCAACAGACGGATGTAATTGGCGATCACCACCGCGTTTTCGGTGGCCAGCAGGCAGGCGCGGTGGTCCTGCGCATCCAAGATCCATTCGGCACCGGGCTCGGCCGGGTCCGGGTCGCGGTGATGTTCGTACAGGAACACGATCGCATGGCGATGGGCGGTGATTGGCCCGGGCTGGGCTGCCACGCTGTCGCGCAGGTCGGCCATGATCACGTCGATCCCCGAGGCCAGGGTCTTCGTCTGCCGGGTCTGCAGCGCATGGGCCAGCCGGTCGATATCGGGATTGCGCCGGGGCCGATCCAGCAGCGCCTGCGGCGGCAGAGGCCCGCAGCCCATCATCGAGGCATCGTTGAAATAACCGAATGCCTTCAGGTGGTTGGCGCGCTCGACCGGGTCATGGGGCATCTCGGCTCGGGCCGGATTGACGAAGCCATCTCGGATGGTGTCCAGCATCGCCTGAAACTCGCCCATCGCGTTGACGATGCTGTGGGGCTGCTCGGGGCGGTCAAAACTCAGCACCGACATCGGGGCCAGCGCCGACAGATCGGGCAGCGTATCCTGTCGCCGCAGCCGCTCGAGCGGATAAGGACCCATGTGAACGGGTCGGTTTTTGTCCGAGAAAAAGCGGATCCCCATCGCGTGCCTCCTGTTGCCAAGCTTCCCCTAGCGCGGCATGGACAGCAATACCACTCATGACAGATAATAAACGGTATGAAGAAAATCGATTTCATGGACCTAGACGGCAAGGTCCTGCGCACCTTCCTGACGATCCTCGAGGAAAACTCGGTCTCGAAGGCCGCTGACCGGCTGGGCGTCACGCAATCGGCCATCAGCCACACGTTGGCCAAGCTGCGGCAGGTGCTTGGCGATCCGCTGTTCGTGCGGTCCGGCCAAGGGCTGCGCGCGACCGAGCGGGCTCTGGCGCTGAAAGACCCGGTACAGCAGGTGCTGGACGGGATGCGCGCCCTGACCGACGAGCGGCCCTTTGACCCTCTGTCCGAAGAGATCACCGTCCAGATCGCCACCAACGACATGCCGCGCGAGCTGATCTTTCCGCAGTTGCTGCGCGGGGCGCGGGTTGATGGGGTGCGGCTGCGGCTGGGGTTCATGCCCTCGGGTGTGCCTGACCCGGAACTGCTGCGCAGCGACCGGTGCCAGCTGATGCTGACCCCACTGCCGCCGGACGGTCCCGACATCTTTCAGAAACTGCTGGTGAGCAGCCCTTTGATGGTGTTCTACGACGCCGAACGGCGCGACCCGCCCGCCGACTGGGCCGATTATTGCGCCTCGGACCATGTCGAGGTGCGGTTTCTCGATGGGCGCAACGCGCGGGCTGTGATGCGCGGCGTGGACCAGAGCCAGATCCGCCCGCCCACCGTGACTCTACCGCATTTCAACGCGATCTCGGCCTTCGTGAAGGGCACCGATCTGATCTCGACCGACACAGCGCTGATGAAACAAGGGCCTTTGGCGGCACTGGACTGTGCGCCCCTGCCCTTCGATTGTCAGCCGGTGTCGATCTACATGGTCTGGCATCAGCGGTTCGCCAACGATCCCGCCCATCGCTGGCTGCGGGGGCGGATCGCGGCGATTGCCGCCACGCTTCAGGCCTGAGCCCGCAGCCAGTCGCGCATCAGCGCCACAAGATCCGGCTGCCGAGGCTTGCGCGGGGTGACGATATGGAACCCCAGACCGTCCGGCAACACCTGCGCCAGCGGTTGCACCAACCGCCCCGTCGTCAGCTCGGCGGCGACCAGTAGCGCATTGGCCAGCGCAAAGCCCTGCCCGGCCACGGCGGCGTCAATGGCCAGACTGCTCTGACTGAAATTCATCATCCTCGGGCGCCCCTGCACACCGGCGCGATCCAGGAACAGCGGCCAAAGGCCATGAGAATCGCTCAGCAGTACATGCGCCAGCAGGTCTTGCGCCGATGTCACCTGCGCGGCCAGGTCGGGGCTGCCGACCACGACGAATTCGGTAGGGAACAGCGGCTCGGCCACCAGGCCATCACCAAACGGTGCGCGGCCCTGCCGGACCGCGATATCCACCCCGTCCGTCTGAAAATCAGCCAGCCGCTCGCGCGCATCGACCTGCACTAAGACATCCGGATGCCGCGCGGTGAAATCACCCAGCCGCGGCACCAGCCATTTCGAGGCAAAGCTGGGCGTGACCGACAGGGTGATCTGGCGCTGGCCGGACAGATCATCGACCGCCTCTTCGATCAGACGGAAAGCGCGGCGCAGGGGCGCGTGGAACCGCCGTCCGGCCTCGGTCAGGCGCAGGCCGCGCGGCAGGCGGTCGAACAACGGAGTGCCCAGCCGCGCCTCGAGGCCCCGGACCTGCTGTGCCACTGCCCCTTGGGTGACACCCAGTTCCTGCGCCGCCAGCCTGAAGTTCAGGTGGCGGGCCGACGCCTCGAAGGCGCGCAGCGCGTTCAGCGGGGGAAGGGCAGCCATGACGCCCACACAGTAGATTTTCTACAGCCATAGGGCAGAAGAACTGATTGGTCAAACAGTTGGCCACGCTTCATCTTGGCGACAGATGGAAACGGAGTACGAAGATGACGGACAAAGTGGCTCTGATCACCGCCGGCGGGACCGGAATGGGCGCGGATGCGGCGCGGCGGCTGGCGGCGGACGGGTTCAAGGTGGGCATCCTGTCCTCGTCCGGCAAGGGCGAGGCGTTGGCGGCTCAGCTAGGCGGCGTGGGCGTGACCGGCTCGAACCAGTCGAATGACGACCTGCAGAAACTGGTGGATGCGTCGATGGCGCATTGGGGGCGGATCGACGTGCTGGTGAACTCGGCCGGGCACGGTCCCCGCGCGCCAGTGCTGGAGCTAAGCGACGAGGACTGGCACCGCGGCATGGAGGTCTATTTCCTGAACGCCGTACGCCCCACCCGGCTGGTGACCCCGATCATGCAGGCGCAGGGCGGTGGGTCGATCATCAACATCTCGACCTTCGCGGCATTCGAGCCCGACCCGGTCTTTCCGACCTCGGGCGTGTTCCGGGCCGGGTTGGCGGCGTTCACCAAGCTTTTCGCCGACAGGTACGCTGCCGAGAACATCCGCATGAACAACGTCCTGCCCGGCTTCATCGACAGCCTGCCGGAAAAGGAGGAGTTCAAGGCCAAGATCCCCATGGGCCGCTATGGGCGCAGCTATGACGAGATCGCCTCGGTCATCGCGTTCCTGGCCTCCGAAGGCGGCGGCTATATCACCGGGCAGAACATCCGGGTGGATGGCGGGATCACCCGCTCGGTCTGATCGGTCAGAACCGCGCCTTGACCAGATGCGTCAGCGTCGCGCCGGTTTCAAAAAAGGCGCGGCGTAGGCCTGTCCAGCTTTCGCTGTGCGCAAGCACCGGCGGCAGCGGCAGGCGGGCGGGGTCGCCCGACAGCAGGCTGTCGGCCATCATGCGGCCGAACACCGTGCCCGGCCCGATGCCGCGCCCGGAATAGCCATGCGCCGACAGCGCGTTCGGCCCGATCTGCACCAGCTTCGGGATATGGTCCGAGGTCATGGCGATACGCCCGTGCCAGCCGTCTTTCAGCGGTTGGTCGGCCAGCGCGGGGTATATCTGCGCCATTTTCCGCGTGATCCAACCGCGATGAGCAAAGCTGCCCGCATGGCCCAGATCGCCCATCGCCCCGATCACCAGCCGCCCGGCCTGATCCATGCGGAACGAGGTCATGATCAGCCCGGTATCCCAACAGCCCTCGCCCCCCGGCAGCAGAGTGGCGCGGATATCCTCGGGCAGCGGGTCGGTGGCGTATTGGAAGTAGTAGACCGGCACATAGGCCTGTCGGGTGTCAGGCAGCCCCGCGTGATAGGCGTTGGTGGCCTGGATCAGCACCTTGGCGCGCACCGTGCCTTGCGGGGTGTCCAGATGCCAAGTATCACCATCGTGGCGCAGGGCCTGCACCGGGCTGTTGGCGTGGATCGCGGCCCCGGCCTGCCGCGCCGCGCGGGCGAGGCCCTGCACATAGGCCAGCGGCTGAATCGTCCCGGCGCGCGGGTCGAAAATGGCGCCGTGAAAGGCGGTGCTGCCGGTGCGGCGGGCGGTTTCCTGCGCCGACAGCAGCTCGACCGGCGCGCCATCGGCCGACAGCTGTTGGTGACGGGTCTGCAGGTCGCGCAGGCCTTTGGGCGAGTGGGCCAAGTGAAGGGTTCCGGCCTGCACCAGCTCGCAGTCGATGGTGTGGTCCCGGATCAGACGGAACACCTCGGCAGGGGCCTGCGCCAGCAGGGCGATCAGACGGTCGCCGGCCTCGCGGCCCAGATGGGCGCGGATTTCGGCCGGGGGCAGCCACAACCCGGCATTGGCAAGCCCGACATTGCGGCCCGACCCGCCATAGCCGATCCGGTGTGCCTCGAGCAGGCAGACCGACGCCCCCGCCTGCGCCGCCTGCAGCGCCGCCGAGCAGCCCGTATAGCCGCCGCCGATCACGGCGAGGTCCACCGTGGCAGACCCGGTCAGGGGCGGGGCGTCCACCCGCTCGCGGCTGGTTTTGGTCCACAGGCTGGTTTCCGGGTCGGTGGTCATGGCGGGATGTCCTTGAATGCGCACGCAGATTTCCCGAGGGCTCAGCCGATGGCAAGGGGTCTTTGATCCTCGCGCCCCAGCGCGATCAGGAACGGGTCCTGCGCCTGCAGGGCCTGAAAGCTCTGCTTGTCGGACATACCGCGCCAGTTGGCCAGCACCAGCGACTGCGCCACCGCGCCGCCCAGCGTGGCGCCGGGGCCGGTGACGATGAACAGATCAGGCGCGAATTCACGGGCGGCGGTCTGCACCGCACGGGTGAAGTCGTAGGGCTCGGTCACCTGATGGCCCAGCGTGTAATCCCACAGTTCGCCCACGTCGGTGGCCCCGGGCCACCAGATCTTGCCGCGCCCGTCGATCATTGGCAAATCGGGTTGGGCGAACAGCGTGGCGGGCAGTTGGCGGCGACCCTCCTGCGCCACCGGGGCCTGCAGGCGCGTGTGAAAGGCCGCGTGATTGGCCAGCCGCATCGGGAACCGCTCCTGCACCACGGGCTGCGCGGCCTCGAAGGCCTTGAGTCCGGCCTCGTTGCCGGCCAGCACTAGCATCCCGCCCAAGTCGATCGACAGGGCAAGGTCATGCTCCGGCAAGGCATTGATGCGCGCCACCCCGGCGAAAAGCTCGGCCTTCCGGGCGGGGTCGTCACGCCAGTCGTCGCCGGTGAAGGGATAGACCAGTTGCCCGCCGATCAGGTGGGTCTGCATCAGCGTTCCCATGGTGTTGACCACCCGGAACCCGTTTTCGGGCGACAGCGCGCCAGCGGCGGCCAGCGCGATATACCAGCCCATCGAGTTGCCTGTGACGGCTACCACCTCGATATCCTCGGCCAGCGCCTGCGCGTCGGCCAGCGATGCGGCGTAGATCAGGGGCGAGGCCACGTCGCCGCGCGAATATTTGCTGACCGAGAAGCGCGACGCGCCGTCCAGTGCGGTCACCGCCTCTTGGCCCGTTTCGGCGCGGATCGCGTCGAATTCGCGGAACAGCTCCATCCGGCCCGCGTGGCGGCGGTGCAGATAGCCCAGCTCGGGCTTGTTGTAGGTGCCCCGGCCGGGGCAGATCACGACGGCGGTACGGGTCATTTCTGGGCTCCGGTCAGGGTCAGGGCGGCGGCCACGATCCCTTCGCGCGAGGGCAGCGGCGCGGCATAGGCGGGGCCGGTGGCGATGAAGCAATCCTCGGCCGCCACGCGGGCGGTGGGCAGGTCGGTCTGTTCAACAAACAGCGTCATCAGCGCCTCGGACTGGCTGCCGGTGCGGCGGCATTCATCGACAATCAGGACGTGCTTGCAGCCTTTGGTCGCCTCAAGCAGCGCCTGTTCCGGCAGTGGCGCCAGCCAGCGCATGTCGATGATGCGGGTGTTCAGCCCGGCACCCTGCAGCTCGGGCAGCGCCTGTTTCGACAGATAATGGCCGTTGCCGTAGGTCACGATGGCCAGATCGGTGCCGTCGCCATGCACGCCGACCTCGCCCAGCGCGATGCGTTCACCTGGCGCGGGATAGCGGGTCATCCACGCGCCGTCCTGCCCCTCGTGCAGGTCGCGCATCGGGTAGAGCGCGATGGGTTCCAGGAACACCACCACGCGCTGCTCCTCACGCGCAAGCCGCACGCATTCGCGCAGCATCCGCGCCGCATCGGCCCCGGTCGAGGGGCAGGCGATGATGACGCCCGGAATGTCGCGCAGAACCGCCAGCGAGTTGTCGTTGTGGAAATGCCCGCCAAAGCCCTTCTGGTATCCCAGCCCGGCGATCCGCACGACCATCGGGTTGGTGAACTGCCCGTTCGAGAAGAAGGGCAGCGTGGCAGCCTCGCCCCGGATCTGGTCCTCGGCATTGTGCAGATAGGCCAAGAACTGGATCTCGGGGATCGGGACGAAACCGTTGTGGGCCATGCCGATGGCGAGGCCGAGGATGGACTGTTCATCCAGCAGCGTGTCGATCACCCGGTCGGGGCCAAAGCGCTGCTGCAGCTTCTGCGTCACGCCATAGACGCCGCCCTTGCGGCCCACGTCCTCGCCCATGCAGACGATCTCGCCATGTTCCAGCATCAGGTCGGTCAGCGCCCAGTTGATCAGGCGCGCCATCGGCTGCGGGTCGTCCATCGCGCGCAGGTCGCTGCCGAAGGCGGCGGCGCGGGCCTCGGCGCTGGGGCCGTTGGTGGGCTTGCAGAGGCGCTTGGGTGGGATCAGGCTGGCCGCGACCTCGGCGGCGGTAGCCAGATGCGGGCGGGTGGCGGCCTCGGCCGCGATGCGATCGGTGCGGGCGCAGGTCTGCTCATAGATCTTCAGCGCCTGTTCGGGCGACAGCGCCCCGGCCTGATCCAACAGGCGCACCGAATGCAGCAGCGGATCGTTGGCCTCGTCGGCCTCGACCTCGGCACGGCTGAGATAGGTGGTGGGCACATCCGCCCCCGCATGGCCGTAAAGCCGCACGGTTTTCAGGTGCAGGAAGGCCGGTTTGCGCCGGGTGCGGACATAGTCGGCCGCCTGCTGCGCCACCGCGAAGGTTTCATAGATGTCCAGCCCGTTGGCCTGAAAATACTTAATGCCCGGTCGATGCTCCATCGAGGCCTGAATCCAGCCCTTGGGCGTCTTGACCGAGATGCCGATGCCGTTGTCCTCGCAGACAAAGAGCAGCGGCAGCGGGATCGACTGGACACTGGTCCAACCGGCGGTGTTGATCGCCCCCTGTGCAGTGGAATGGTTCGAGGACGCATCCCCGAAGGAACACATGGCGATGCCGTCCTCGGGCAGTTGCCGGTGTTCGGGGTCGTGACGCCGCGCCGCGCCCAAGCTATAGGCCGCGCCCACCGCCTTGGGCAGGTGGCTGGCGATGGTCGAGGTCTGCGGCGGGATCATCAGCGCCTTGGAGCCCAGCACTTTGTGCCGCCCGCCCGAGGTCGGGTCCTCTCTGGAACACGCGAAACTCAACAGCATGTCCCAGGCGATCTGCTGGCCGGGCACCTGCTCGGCCCGGGCGATCTGAAAGGCGGCGTCGCGATAGTGCAGAAAGGCGATATCGGTCGGGCGCAGGGCATGGGCCACGGCGGCCATGCCCTCGTGCCCGGAGGATCCGATGGTGTAGAACCCCTGCCCCGCCTTCTGCATCGCCCGGCTGGTGCGGTCCAGCGCGCGGCTGAGCACTTGCGCGCGGAACAGCGACACAGCCTCGGGCGCGCTGAGACCCGGGCGCGGCGGCGCACCCGCGGGCAGGTCGCGAGTGGCGACGCGGGTCATGAAGTTTTCGTGAACGATCTGGGCGCGATCCATCTGATTCCCCCGGTCAGGTCAGAGTTTGGCCGTGGCGTCGGTGATCCGCAGCAGGCCTTGGGTCAGGCTATCGGTGTCATAGGCAAAGGAAAGCCGAAAATGCCCCGGCATGCCGAAGGCCCGCCCCGGCACCACCGCAACGCCCGCGTGATCCAGCAGGTGACGGCAGAACTCGGGGTCCGAGGGCATCGCAGCGGGCGTCTGCGGAAATACGTAGAAGGCGCCGTCGGGCACCGGGCAGTCCAACCCGGCGGCGTTCAGGCCCGCCACGACCAGATCGCGACGAGTGCGCATGGCCTCGCGGCGTTCGGCCAGCAGGTCCTGCGGGCCGGTCAGTGCGGCCAGAGCTGCCGCCTGCGCGATGGAACAGGCGCCTGAGGTGATCTGCCCCTGCACCGCAGCCATCGCCTTGATCAGCGGCGCGGGGCCGATCCCCCAGCCGATGCGCCAGCCGGTCATCGAATAGGCCTTGGACACGCCGTTTACCGTCAGTGTGCGGTCTGCCAGCGCCGGAACCGCCTGGGTGAAGGGCGCGAAGGGCACATAGGCAAGGTGCTGATAGATCTCATCCGAGATCACCCAGACCTGCGGGTGCTGCTCCAGCACGTCGCCCAGCGCCTGAAGTTCGGATTCGGTGTAAACCGCCCCGGTCGGGTTCGACGGAGTGTTCAGCAGCAGCCAGCGCGTGCGCGGAGTGATCGCGGCGTCGAGCTGTTCGGGCGTCAGCTTGAAGCCCTGTTCGCGCGGGCAGTCCAGCACGACCGGCACGCCGCCCGCCAGTTTCACCATGTCGGCGTAGCTGGTCCAGAAAGGGGCGGTTGTGATGACTTCATCGCCCGGATCGAGTGTCGCCAGGAACGCGCCCGCCAGAACCTGCTTGGCCCCGGTCGAGACGATGACCTGCGCCGGTTCGACCCCGGCCTGTTCCGCGATGGCGGCACGCAGAGCCGGCGTTCCGGCGGTGGCGGGATATCGGGTCTGGCCATCCAGCGCGGCCCTGTGCGCGGCCTCGACCACATGCGGCGGGGTGGGAAAGTCGGGCTCACCGGTGCTGAGCGCGATCACGTCCACGCCCTGCGCCCGCAACTGCGCGGCCCGTTCCGAGATCTGAACAATTTCGGACAATTCGATCCCGTCGAGCCGCCCCGCCCGGCGAAATCCGCTCAAACTGTTCTGAATAGTCATGGTATTCCCGCTGCACTTTTCTAAGGTTGCGCCTTTTTGCTATTGGATTTGAGGATCCACCAGTGATATTCCCTCCACAAGCCATGAGGAAAAGTCATATGCTGGCGCCGCGTCGATTTCTGCCGTCTATTTCTTCCCTGTTGGCACTCGAAGCCGTCGACCGCTTGGGCAGCGCCTCAGCAGCTGCCGATGAACTCTCGCTGACCCAAAGCGCGGTCAGTCGGCAGTTGAAGGCCGTCGAAGAACAGCTGGGCGTCGCGCTGATCCAGCGCGACCAAATGCGCCTGCAACTCACGCCCGCTGGCAAGGAATACGTGGAAACCGCCAGAACAGCGCTGCAGCAACTGGCGCAGGCCTCACTGAAGCTGAAGGCCAACCCTTCCGGCGGTTCTTTGCAACTGTCGATCCTGCCCGCCTTCGGTATGCACTGGCTAGCGCCACGGCTTCAGGATTTCGCGCAGCGCCACCCCGAAGTGACGATGAACCTCAGCACGCGGCTAAAGCCATTCGACTTCGGCACCGAACCCTTCGACGCGGCCATCCATTTCGGCCAGCGCGACTGGACCGGGGTGAACTATCTGCCGATCATGCGCGAAGCGGTTCTGCCGGTCTGCGCGCCAGCCCTGCTGCCAGCCGAAACCCCGAAGGTTGAATGGCTGGTCGACGCACCACTGCTGCATCTGGATACCCGGCCCGATGCGTGGGAACGCTGGTTCGCCGCGCAAGGCACCCCTGTCGAGGGCGTCCGAGGCATGCTGTTCGACCAGTTCTCGACGATGATCCAGGCCACGATCCATGGGCTGGGCGTAGCACTGCTGCCCAGCTACCTGATTTCAGCCGAGATGGAAGCCGGCCGGTTGGTTCCGGCCTGCGCAGCTCCGCCGGTCAGCCTGGGCGACTACTATCTTGTCTGGCCGCAAAATCACACCGAACCGGCCCCGCTTGTCTCGTTCCGCGCATGGCTGCAGGAGCAGCTGACTTAGCCGATCCGCCTCGGCCGCGTCCGAGCATCGCTCGGGCGCGGCCGGGCCCAACCGGAGAAGGCGGCCCGCAAGGGCCGTTGACGACGGGCGGGAGCGCCCGGTCAGACGTCGATCGAGCGGGCGATGAGTTCTTTCATCACCTCGTTGGTGCCACCATAGATCATCTGCACCCGCGCATCCGCATAAAGCCGCGCGATCGGGTATTCCATCATGAAGCCATAGCCGCCGAACAGCTGCAGGCATTCATGCATGATCTCGTTTTGCACCTCTGACCCCCAGTATTTCACCATCGAGGCGGTGGCCGCATCCAGTTGGCCGGCCTCCAGCTTGGCGATGCAGTCATTGACGAAGCTGCGCAGCACCTCGGCCTTGGTCTTGCATTCCGCCAGCTTGAAGCGGGTGTTCTGGAAGTCCATCACGCGCTGGCCGAACGCCTTGCGCTCCTGCACGTATTTCACCGTCTCGGCGATGGCAAAGTCGATCGCGCCCAGCGCCATGATGCCGATGGTCAAACGTTCCCACGGCAGTTGCTTCATCAGCTGATAGAAACCCTGCCCCTCCTCGGAGCCCAGAAGGTTGGTCATCGGCACCTTCACGTCCTCGAAGAACAGCTCGGCGGTGTCATTGGCCTTCATGCCCAGTTTCTTGAGGTTGCGCCCCCGGCGGAAGCCCTCGGCCCCCTCGGTCTCGACCGCGATCAGCGACACGCCCTTGGCGCCCAGCGACTTGTCAGTCTTGGCAGCCACGATGATCAGGTCCGCGGTCTGGCCGTTGGTGATGAAGATCTTGGACCCGTTCATCCGGTAGGAATTGCCATCTTTCTCGGCTGTGGTGCGGATCGCCTGCACGTCCGAGCCGGTGCCCGGTTCGGTCATGGCCAGCGCACCGACCATCTCGCCCGAGGCCAGCTTGGGCAGCCATTTGCGCTTTTGATCCTCGCTGCCATAGGCGGTGATGTAATGGGTCACGATCGACTGGATGCCATAGCCCCAGCCCGCATCCCCCCGCGAGGTTTGTTCATAGATCGTGACCGCATCAAAACCCATACCGCCACCGACACCGCCGAATTCCTCGGGGATGGCCCCGGCCATCAGCCCAGTTTCCCCGGCCTTCCGCCAGAAGTCGCGATCGACGACGCCCTGCTCGGCCCAGGCCTCGATGTTGGGCACCAGTTCATCATCCATGAACCGCCCGGCCATTTCGGCAAACATGCGGTGTTCGTCAGTGACCCAGGAAGCGGTCGAGGTAAAAAGCGACATGATTGGTTCTCCGGAATTCTGCTGGCGAAAAGGGTAGCTTTCGCGGCCGATTCCGCCAATCCGGGTGACGCCGCGTCGGTTTGCGCTGCTACGCAACGTCCTTTGGCGTCAATGCCCTACGCGGTGCCGGGCGCCGGGCGGCGGCGGCGTTTCCGGGGCGCCGGCGAAACACTGGGCGATGTCCATCCACTCCCGCGCGACCGCCCCCCGCACCGACAGGCCGGTGTCCGCCACGTTTCGGGTCTGGGTCACCACGCGGGCGAAATCGACGGCCAGCCCTTCGATCAGGTCGGCACCGGGCGCGCCGAACTCCCACAGCTCCCCCGAGGGCGCGGTCAGGCGCAGATGGGGAGGCACCGGTGGCACCGGGCGGCCATGCACCGTGAAGGTCCAGCCAATGGTGTTCACCCCCAGCACGACGATGTTGCGGATCCGGTCGGTCTCGGGTCGGGTCAGGCCAAGGATGTCGAACACCTCCTGCCCATGCGCCCAGGTCTCCATCTGACGCGCGGTCATCGAGGACCGCACCGACATGTCCGGCCCCACCCATTTGACCCGCGCCTTGGGGTCCAGAAGGGCCCAGTCATAGGCCATGCGGGTGTACAGATCGCGCCAGGCCAGCCGCAGGTCATGGCCCCGCTGGGAGATCGCGGCGTTTTCCGTGGCGCGAAAGCCCTCGGCCTGGATGCGCGGCATCACCCGCTGCACCCTTGCATCGAACGCATCCGGATCGCGCTGTGACAGGTCGGCCATCTGGCTCCAGAAATGCAGGTGCACCAACACATCGTCGATCGTCCAACCCTTGAATTGGGTCACGGTGCGCCAGTCGCTGGCACCAAGACGCTCAAGGGCATGGTCGAGAACCTGGCATTCCTCAAAGAAATCCGCAGCTTGATCCATGGCACTCCCGCTCTCTGCCCATTGGGCCACTAAAGCGGGTTTCGGCCGGTCAGGCCAGCGCGTTCTGCAAAAGGACCTTCGCGGCCGCTTTCGCATCGCGCGCCGGATCGCAACTGTGCAGCAGAACGGCGGTGACGATCGCGCCCTCTTTCAGCAGCAGCAGCTGGCAGGCCAGCTTGTCTGGGTCCTGCGCGCCGGCCTTGCGACACAGGTCAGTGAAATATTCCAGCAGCAGGCGCTTGTGCTCGCCCGCCTGCACATGGATCGGGTGGTCGGGGGCCTGATATTCGGCCCCGGCCTTGATGAACATGCAGCCGCGGAAATTGTCTTCGCGGAACCATTCGCCCAGCGCATCGAACGCGGCCAGGAGTTGATCGGCGGGGGTGTCGGCCAGTTCCTCGATCCGGCGCACGAACCAGTTGCGGAAATTCTCGTCCCGTAGGCGCAGCACTGCCAGGATCAGCTCTTCCTTGGTGCGGAAGTGCTTGTACATTGAGGTCTTGGACACGCCGGTTTCGACCACCAGCCGGTCCATTCCGGTGGCGTGAAACCCGTCGCGATAAAACACCTGCAGTGCCTTGCGGACCAGCTCATCCCGTTTGTTCGGACGCATGATTCGGCTCCTTCGCGTACAGATCAGTACATAATCCTTCTGCCGAACGGCTGCAAATCACCAATCTGAATTCTCTGTTTTTAATCAATAAATTTTTCTTCCGGCCACCGCAGGAAAATAAATTCCGCAAAAATGGTTGAAAAAGTTAACCGAACTGTACACCTTATCAGCACAGTTTACTGATCTGTACACCCAAAGGATTTGACCGATGCGACGCCGCGCCAGCCTATTTCCCGCAAGCTATGTCCCCTTCCTTCTGACCGTAGCCCTTCTAGCCGCCACCCTCGCCTGAAAGCCCCCACCATGCCCCGCGCCTTTTCCGAACTGACCTTCACCCCCGCCGTCCGCGCGCACCAAGAGCGGATGGGGTCCGCCGCCTCATACGCCAGGTTCATCGACGGCGGCCCGCAGCAGGGCCACCTGATCGGCCCGGCCGAGCAGGCCTTCATCGAGGCGCGCGACGGGTTCTATCAATCCACCGTGTCCGAGACCAGATGGCCCTATGTGCAGTATCGCGGCGGCCCGGCGGGGTTTCTGAAGGTGCTGGACGATCGGACCATCGGCTATGCCGATTTCTCGGGCAACAAGCAGTATATCTCGCGCGGGAACCTGGACGGCAATGACCGGATCGCGCTGATCCTGATGGATTATGCCAACCAGCGCAGGCTCAAGATCCTGGGCCGTGTGGACTTCTGCGAAGGTGCCGAGGCCGCGCGCGATCTGTTTCCCGACTGGGCCGAGGCCGAACGAGCAGCGATCATCCATGTCGCGGCGCTGGACTGGAACTGCCCGCGCCACATCACTCCCCGCTTCACCGAGGCCGAGCTGCGCCCGCATCTGAACGAGCTTGGCCGCCAGATGGCCCAGCTGCAGGCCGAAAACGACCAACTGAAGCAGGCCCTGGCCCGAAAGGCCTGAGCCAAACCCCAAGACCCCGAATACGCCAGCAACAGGAGTATCAATGCCATGCTACGCGCGATTACTAACACACTTGCCACCCTGATCGCCGGATCAATCTTTGCCGTCTCGGTCGTGACCGTCGGGTTCTACCTCTCGCCCGAAGCCGTGCGCGCCGCCGAGCCCGACCCGTTCCAGACCCAGTTCCGCGCGCAGACTATCGACGGCATGAAGATCACCTATCGCAAGGCCGGCGACCCGGCCAACCCGACGGTTCTGCTGTTGCACGGCTTTCCGCCCTCGTCGCACATGTTCCGTTACCTGATCCCTGTGATCGCGCAGGATGACCATGTGATCGCGCCCGACTATCCCGGTTTTAGCGCGTCCGATATGCCCCCGGCGGATACATATGACTAAAGCTCTGCCGGAACCGCGCATATGATGGCCGAGCTGCTGGATGCGAAGGGCGTCGATCGCTGTGCCGTCTCCCTGATGGACTACGGCGCGCCGGTGGGATTCCGGATGTTCCCCGAGGCTCCCGACCGCGTGACCGGCTTCATCATCCAAAACGGCAATGCCTATGACGAGGGCCTGCGCGAGTTCTGGGACCCGATCAAGGCCTATTGGGCCGATCCGTCCAAGGAAAACGGCGATGCCCTGCGCGCCTTCCGACCATGGATTCCACCCAGTGGCAGTTCACCCACGGCACCCAGAACCCCGACGCGATCAGCCCGGACAATTTCTGGCACGTCCAGTACCTGCTGGACCGTCCCGGCAATCAGGAAGTGCAGTTGGAGATGTTTCTGGATTAGGGCACCAATGTGGGCGAATACCCCAAATGGCAGGCGCTGTTCCGCGAATACCAGCCACCCGCGCTGCTGATGTGGGGCAAGAATGACGTGATCTTCCCCGAAGCGGGCGCGCATCCCTACAAAAACGACCTGACCGATCTGGAGTTCCACATCCGCGACACCGGGCATTTCGCGCTCGAGGAATTCGGCCCCGAGATCGCCGCCGAGATGCAGGACTTCCTGGCTCGCATCAACTGACCCCCCTGCCCCCCGGGGCTGTCCGGGGGCCCCCTATACCGGAGGACTGACCCATGACCCCGCATGTTGACCGTATCGCCGCCTTTTCCAATGGCCCCGCCGGGGGCAACCCGGCCGGGGTTCTGATCGCGGATACCCTGCCCTCGGATGCCGAAATGCAGAAGATCGCCGCCGTTGTCGGCTATTCCGAAACCGCCTTTGCCGCGCCGCAGGGCGCGGGCTGGCGGGTGCGCTATTTCGCACCGGTGGGCGAGGTCGCCTTTTGCGGCCATGCCACCATCGCGCTGGGGGCGCAGCTGGCGCAGCGGTTCGGCGATGGAGAATACGCGCTGCAGCTGAACGACGCGCAGATCACGGTCGAATGTCGGCGTGACGGCGACAGGGTCGCGGCCACGCTGGTGTCGCCGCCGACCCACAGCCGCGCGGTGACTGACGATGTTCTGGCGCAGGCACTGACCACCCTATTCGGGCTTGCGCCCAGTGACCTGAGCACCGATCTGGCGCCCACCATCGCCAATGCAGGCAACGACCACCTTATCCTGGCGCTGACGTCCCGCGATCGTCTGGCTCAGATGACTTATGACCTGCAAACCGGGGCCGAGTTCATGCAGGCCCAAGGGTTCACCACGATCAACCTGATCTGGGCCGAAACGCCCCAGCTGTTTCACAGCCGCAACGCCTTTGCCAGTGGCGGGGTGCTGGAAGACCCCGCCACCGGCGCCGCAGCCGCCGCGCTTGCCGGGTATCTGCGCGACCTGGATTGGCCGCATGGCGGCGAAATCAACATCGTGCAAGGCGAGGATATGGGCGCGCGATCCCTTCTGCGCGTTCAGATCGGCGCCGCGAAGGGCGACGGCGTGCGCGTCTCGGGAACCACCCGCGCCATCGACTGAGCCGGGTCAGGGCCGTGCGCGGCCCGAGTGTACCATTGCCTCGATCCCCGCAGCGCAGAACTCGACCAGTTGGTCGATCCCGGACAGATCGCCCCCCTGTGACAGCGCCTGCACCCG
Source organism: Ruegeria sp. BHSA191 (assembly GCF_059613325.1). Taxonomy (NCBI): domain Bacteria; kingdom Pseudomonadati; phylum Pseudomonadota; class Alphaproteobacteria; order Rhodobacterales; family Roseobacteraceae; genus Ruegeria; species Ruegeria sp. BHSA191. The sequence goes on along the minus strand of NZ_JBXWSH010000008.1, from coordinate 18,293 downwards.
CCAGGCGCTGTTGAGATGCGCCAGCATCGCTGAAACCGTATAGACTTGGCCCGTAGCCAACAGCGCCCGGTCGGCCTGCGGATACAGCGCGGCGATTTCGCGGATGAATAGCTCAGCGGTGGGGTCGAAACACGCGGCCGCGATATGGCGCCAGCGCGGATCGACCGACACATGCGCCACTAGCCGCCCATAGGCCATCCAGCCCGGGCCGCCCGTTTCTGCAAGGCTGACATAGGGGCGGATGAAACAGTCCAGAATACCCCGCAGGGTCAGCGGGCCTTGCGCGCGCCGATCCTCCAGCGCCTGCATCCGGATCTGCGCAAGCTCGTCAGCGCGGCGCGCGACGGTCTGGAAGAACAGCTCTTCCTTGCCGCCGCCATGGTGGTGGACCAGACCCACCTGTACTCCGGCGCGCGTGGCGATGTCGCGGATCGAGGCGCCCTCGAATCCCCGCTCGGCAAACAGCGCCTCAGCCGCGTCCAAAATCCGCGCCTTGGTTTCCAGCGACCGGGCCGACGGCGCCCTTTGCCTTTGTTTTTCAATGTATTTCGCGCTCATGTTTTTCATCTTGCCTTATTTTGGACGATCGTTCAAGTTAAGCGCCACGAGCAGGGGAGGGTTCATGATACAGGCGCGCAAGGCTTATGCCTTGATCGGCGCAGGTCCGATGGGGCTGGCGGCGGCCAAGGTGCTGAAGGAACAGGGCATCCCGTTCCAGGGATTCGAGTTGCATTCCGATGTGGGCGGGCTGTGGGATATCGATGCGCCACGGTCGACCATGTACGAATCCGCGCATCTGATCTCGTCCAAGTCGATGACCGAATTTGCCGATTTTCCGATGGGCGACGACGTGGCCGAATACCCGTCGCACCGGCAGATGCGCGATTATTTCCGGGCCTTTGCCGATTATTTCGGCCTGCATGATCACTACAGGTTCAATGCCGAGGTGATCGAAGCATCGCCCCTGGGTGCGCCGGGCGATGGCTGGCGGCTAACCTGGCGGGACAGCCAAGGGACTCATAGAGCCGAATTTGCCGGGGTGCTGATCGCCAATGGCACCCTGTCCGAGCCCAACATGCCCGATTTTCCCGGCAGGTTTGACGGCGAGTTGATCCACGCCGCGCAGTACCGCTATCCCAGCCAGTTTCACGGCAAGCGGGTGCTGGTCGTGGGCGCGGGCAATTCCGGGTGCGACATTGCGGTGGACGCCATCCATCACGCCACGCGGTGCGATTTGTCGATGCGGCGGGGATATTATTTCGTGCCGAAATACGTCTTTGGCAAACCCGCCGACACGCTGGGCGGGATGATCCGCCTGCCCATGTGGCTGAAGCGCCGGATCGACGGGATGATCCTGCGCTGGTTCGTGGGCGACCCGCAGAAATACGGCTTTCCCAAACCTGACTACAAACTCTACGAAAGCCACCCGGTGGTGAATTCGCTGGTCCTTTACCACGCAGGCCACGGCGACCTGCGCATTCGCCCTGATATCGACCGGATCGAGGGGCGCACGGTCCACTTCAAGGACGGCAGCGCCAGCGACTATGACATGATTCTGGCCGCGACCGGGTACAAGCTGCACTATCCGTTCATCGACCCGAACCTGCTGAACTGGCAGGGCGACGCGCCACATTTGTATCTGAACGCCATGCATCCCGAACGCGACGATCTGTTCGTTCTGGGCATGATCGAAGCCACCGGGCTGGGCTGGCAAGGACGCCATGAGCAGGCCGAAATGGTGGCGCGCTATATCAAGGGTCTTCAATCCGGCTGCCCCGTGGCCGCGGCGCTGAAGGCGGAAAAACAAAAAGACTATAAGCGCGCCACCGGAGGCATGCAGTACCTGAACCTGCCCCGAATGGCCTATTACGTGGACAAGGCGACCTATCGCAAGGCGGTGACAGACTGGATCGCGCGGTTCCGGAAAGCCCGCGCATGACCGGCATCGACGAGATTACGCTTAATTTCAGCCCCGGCTCGCTGACCCTGCTGAACGCGATTTTGGCGATCGTGATGTTCTCGATCGCCATCGACCTGTCACCACGCGACTTCGACCGGCTGCGGCGCGCGCCCAAGCCAGTGGTGGTGGGGCTGGCCTCGCAATTCCTGGTACTGCCGGCGCTGACCTTCCTGTTGGTCTGGCTGACCGAGCCGCGCCCCTCGATCGCATTGGGGCTGATCCTAGTGGCGGCCTGTCCGGGGGGCAATATCTCGAATTTCATCACCCATCGGGCGGGCGGGAACGCTGCGCTGTCGGTGTCGATGACCGCCTTCGCCACCATCGGGGCCATCGTGATGACCCCGTTCAACATCGCGCTGTGGGGCGGGCTGTACCCGCCGACCCGCGCCATTCTGCAGCAGACCCAGATCGACCCGGTACAGATCGCCATCATTGTCGGGCTGATGCTGATCTTGCCGCTGGTTCTGGGCGTGACCCTGAACCAGAAGCGCCCCGCCCTGACGGCGCGGCTGCGCGGGCCGCTGCAGATCCTGTCCATGGCCATTTTCGTGGCCTTCATCGTACTCGCCCTGGCGGCCAACTGGAGTTTCTTCCTGGGCTACGCGGGGGCGGTCGCCGGGCTTGTGATCGCTCACAACGCACTGGCACTGGGGGGCGGTTGGGTCGTGGCCACTCTGACCCGGCTGTCCCCCTATGACCGGCGTGCAATCACGATCGAGACCGGCATCCAGAATTCGGGCCTTGGGCTGGTGCTGATCTTTGCCTTTTTCAACGGGTTGGGCGGCATGGCCGTGGTGGCCGCCTTCTGGGGAATCTGGCATGCCATCTCGGGGCTGGCGCTGGCGCAACTGATGGCCCGGACCGAGGCCGCCCGATGACCCGCATCCTGATCACCGGCGCCGCGGGGCTGGTTGGCCGCGCCCTGCTGGACGAGCTGAGCGACCATGAGGTGTTTGCCACCGACCTGCGCCGCCCCGACACGCTGCCGGACGAGGTTCCGTTTCTGCGCATGGACGTCACCACGGGCGACCCCGCGCGGGTGATCGCCAAGGTGAAGCCCGAGGTGATCGTGCATCTGGCCTCGGTCGTCACACCTCCGCCGGGGATGTCGCGGGCCGAGGCCCATGCGGTGGATGTGGGCGGCACGCGCAAGGTGATCGATGCCGCGCTGGCCCATGGCGTGCGGCGGCTGGTCGTCACCTCCTCGGGTGCGGCCTATGGCTATCACGCGGACAACCCGGTGCCGCTGCGCGAAACCGATCCGGTGCGCGGCAACCCCGAGTTTCCCTATTCCGACCACAAGCGGCAGGTCGAAGAATTGCTGGCCGAGACCCGAACCGCCGCGCCGCAGCTGGAGCAGGTAGTGCTGCGGGTGGGCACGGTGCTGGGCGACGGCACCGACAACCAGATCACTGCCCTGTTCCGCAAATCCCGCCTGTTGGCGGTGGCGGGCAGCGACAGCCCCTTCGTGTTCATCTGGACCCACGATCTGGCCCGCATCCTGAAACGCGCGGCCACCGACGGGCCGCCGGGAGTGTACAACGTCGCCGGGGACGGCGCGCTGAGTGTCGACGATCTGGCCCGCGCGCTGGACAAATCTGTGCTGCGCCTGCCGGCCTGGGCGCTGAAGGCGGCGCTGGCCGTGGCCCGCCCCCTGCGCCTGTCGCGTTACGGGCCCGAACAGGTGCGGTTCCTGCAATACCGACCGGTTCTGGACAATACGGCGCTGAAAACCGTGTTCGGCTATGTCCCGCAGAAGACCAGCGCCGAGGTGTTCGACCTTTGGAAAAGGAGTGTGGGCCTATGAAAACCGCAGTGATCTCGGGCGGGTCCGGCGGCCTGGGTCAGGCGCTCTCGGCCGCGCTGCAAGAGCGTGGATGGCGTGTGGTCTTGTTGGACCTGAAGGTGGATGGGGTGCAGGACACCGCCACGCAGATGGCGATTACCTGTGATCTTACCGATCCGGCCCAGTTGGCGCGCGCCGTGAACGATACGCTTGCGCACTGCGACAGCATCGATCTGGTCGTCTATAACGCCGGGATCACTCAGATCTGCGGGTTCGATCAGTCCGACGATACCAGCCACCGCAAGGTGTTCGAGATCAACTATTTCGCAGCCGTCTCGATGGCCCGCTCCTTTCTACCGGCGCTGCGCCAGTCGCGCGGGGCGCATCTTGCAATCTCGTCGGTGGCGGGGTTCGCGCCGCTGTATCACCGCACAGCGTACGCTGCCTCGAAACACGCGCTGGAAGGTTTCTTCAAATCGCTGCGATCCGAAGAACGGCTCCATGGCGTGCGGGTGCATATCGCGGCGCCCTCATTCGTGGCGACCAACCCGGGCCGGGCCGAGCGGCAGCCGGACGGCACCGCACGCCCCGGATCGGCCAGCGACGGCATGGACGAGATGACCCCCGAGGCGGCCGCTCGCGTGATCCTGCAAGGGCTGGATCGCGGGCGGCCCGTCATCCCGGTGGGACGGGTGGCGAGGCTGGCCTGGTGGCTGAACCGGCTGGCCCCACGCCTGTACCAACGCCTGATGGAGCGCAATATCAGCGGCGCGTGACGCGCGGCCATTATTTGCGGCCTGTTTCCCGGTGCGGGGTTGCCCTTTGGGCGCGGCTTTGCTTTGTCTTTGACGAACAATCCGGCCAGCGGGCGTTTTCTGCCCCGGACCGGTCACAGGGAGGATCTCGAAAATGGCAAAAGTTGCATTCCTTGGCCTTGGCGTCATGGGCTATCCGATGGCCGGGCATCTGCAGGCGGCCGGGTATGAAGTGACCGTCTACAACCGCACCGCGGCCAAGGCGGAGCAATGGGTGTCGCAGCATGGTGGCCAGATGGCGACCACGCCGCGCGATGCCGCCGAAGGAGCCGAGTTCGTGATGGCCTGCGTCGGCAACGACGACGATCTGCGCATGGTCTGCACCGGCGAGGTCGGCGCGTTCGAAGGCATGGCGGAAGGCTCAGTTTTCATTGACCACACCACCGTTTCGGCCAAGGTCACACGCGAGCTGTACGCCGCGGCCAAGGCGCGCGGTATCTCCTTTGTCGATGCGCCGATCTCGGGCGGCCAGGCCGGGGCCGAAAATGGGGTTCTGTCGATCATGTGCGGCGGCGATCAGGCAGCCTATGACCGGGCCGAGCCGGTGATGCAGGTCTATGCGAAGATCTGCCGCCGCATCGGGGACAGCGGCGCGGGCCAGATGACCAAGATGTGCAACCAGATCGCCATCGCAGGGCTGGTGCAGGGCCTGAGCGAAGCGCTGCATTTCGCCGAGAAGGCCGGGCTGGACGGGCGCGCGGTGGTTGAGGTGATCAGCCAGGGTGCCGCCGGAAGCTGGCAGATGTCGAACCGATACGAGACCATGCTGGACGACCATTTCGACCACGGCTTTGCGGTGGACTGGATGCGCAAGGACCTTGGCATCTGCCTGGACACGGCGGACGAGACCGGGGCATCGCTGCCGGTGACTGCGCTGGTCGATCAGTTCTACAAGGATGTGCAGAAGATGGGCGGTAGCCGCTGGGACACCTCGTCGTTGATCAAGCGCCTGCGGGCCATGGGGTAACGCGGGGGGCTGTCTGCCCCCCATCGCGCCAAGGCGCGATTCCCCCCGACGATATTATTGGCCAGATGAAAAGGGCTCCGGCGAGCGCGGGGCGGAATTTCGAATGAATGATGTCAGTGCTTTTTGGGCGGTCGCGCTGCGGCGGGTCTGGGGGCTGGACGCCCGGCTCTCGCGGCTGGATGGCGAGTATGACCTGAATTTCCTAGTTCAGGCCACCAATGGGCAGGACTATGTTCTGAAGGTCATGCGGGCCGGGTGCGACCCGCAGCTGGTGGATCTGCAGATCACGGCGTTGGAGCATATCGTGGCCGAGGCCCCCGGGCTACCGTTTCCCAAGGTGATCCCCGGTCTGGACGGTGGTTTGCTACCGCAGATCGACGACGACGCGGGACGGCCTCGGCTGGCGTGGCTGTTGGAGCGGCTGCCGGGCCGGTGCTATGCCAAGGCGGCGCCGAAAACCGAGGACCTGATCCTGAAACTGGGCCGGGTATTGGGGGCGACCGATCGGGCGCTGGAGCGGTTTTCGCATCCCGGCCTGGAGCGGCCGGATTTCAAATGGGACCTGACCCAGGCTGGCTGGATCGCTGACAAATTAGATGCGGTTTCCGACCCGGATCGTGCAGCCCTTCTGCGCGAGATTTGTACACAGTTCGATGCCGTCTCAAACATGCTGGCGACGCTGCCCCGGCAAGCCCTCCACAATGACGTGAATGACTACAACATCTTGGTCGAAGGAGAGCTGTCGGAGCGCCGGCAGGTTTCGGGCGTGATCGATCTGGGCGACATGTGCGCCGCGCCGCGGGTGTGCGAACTGGCGATCGCCGGGGCGTATGTGGTGCTGGATCACCCGCACCCCGAACGGGCACTGGCCGCGCTGGTGCGGGGCTATCACGCCGCAAACCGACTGCGCCCGCAGGAAGTGGACCTGATCTGGCCTCTGCTGCGGATGCGGCTGGCCGTGTCGGTCGTCAATTCCACGCTGATGGCCGCTGAAAACCCGGACGACCCGTATGTGACCATCAGCCAGGCACCGGCCTGGCGGTTCCTCGAGGATGGTTCGGTCAATGGCGAGCTGATGCCGGCGCGGCTGCGCGCGGCCTGCGGGCTGCCCGTCACCGACGGGGCCAAGCGCATTCACGCGTACCTGTCCGAACATCGTGGTCAGTTTGCGCAGCTGTTGGGACAGGATCTGTCGAACGTTCCGATGGGTTCGCTGTCGGTCGAAAACTCAACCTGGCCGCAGAACCCGTTTCACATGCCGCTGGACGAGGCCGCGCGGGTGGGCGCGGAATTCGGCGATGGGTTGTGGCTGGGCTATTACAACGAACCGCGCCTGATCTATGCCGAGCCGACGTTCCGCAAGGGTCCGTGGAAGGCGTCGGACCGGCGAACGGTACATCTGGCGGTGGATGTGTTTGCTCCCGCGGGGACGCCTTTGCTGGCGCCGCTGAGCGGTCGGGTCGAGGCGGTCGAGAACCGGGCGAACCATCTGGACTATGGCGGCGTGGTGATCCTGCATCACGAAACCCCCGAGGGTGACGCGTTCTATACGCTATATGGACATCTGGATCCCGAGGTCTGTGACCGTTTGAAACCCGGCGATCCGGTGGCGCAGGGGGCGGCGTTCGCCCGGCTGGGCGATGCTGGCCAGAACGGCGGCTGGGCGCCGCATGTGCATTTCCAGCTGGCCCTGACCACGGCCGGCATGCAGGCCGACTGGCCCGGTGTCGCTGACCCGGACGAGCTGGACCTGTGGCATGCGGTCTGCCCGAACCCGGCGGCCCTGCTGAACCTGCCGGACGAGAAGGTCTTCTATCGCCCGACCGACAAGGCCGAGATCCTGAACAAACGGCGGGCGCATTTCGGCGGCAACCTGAGCCTGACCTATGACGACCCGGTGATGCTGGTGCGTGGGTGGAAACATCACCTGTTCGACGAATGGGGGCGGCCCTATCTGGATGCCTACAACAACGTGCCGCATGTGGGACACGCGCATCCGCGCATTCAGGCCGTCGCGGTGGATCAGTTGAAGCGGATGAATTCGAACACCCGCTATCTGCACCCCGCGCAGGTGGAATTTGCCGACAAGCTGCTGTCGAAGCTGCCCGATCACCTGCAGGTGTGCTTCTTCGTCAACTCGGGCACCGAGGCCAACGAGCTGGCCCTGCGCCTTGCCCGGGCGCATAGCGGGGCCAAAGGTATGGTGACGCCCGATCACGGCTATCACGGCAACACCAATGCGGCGGTGGCCATTTCGGCCTACAAGTTCAACAAGCCCGGCGGCGTGGGTCAGGCCGATTGGGTCGAACTGGTCGAGGTGGCCGACGATTATCGCGGCCGGTTCAAACGCGACGACCCCGACCGCGCGCGCAAATATGCCGACCTTGTGGACGACGCGATTGCCGCCCTTCAGCGCAAGGGGCACGGGGTGGCCGGGTTCATCGCCGAGACCTTCCCCTCGGTTGGGGGGCAGATCATCCCGCCCAAGGGCTATCTTCCGGCGGTTTACGAAAAAATCCGCACCGCCGGCGGCGTATGCATCGCCGACGAGGTGCAGACAGGCCTAGGCCGGTTGGGCGAGTACTACTTCGGCTTCGAGCATCAGGGGGCGTCGCCCGACATCGTGGTTCTGGGCAAGCCCATCGGCAACGGCCACCCTCTGGGCGTGCTGGCCACCACGCGCGAGATCGCCGACAGTTTCGACAACGGGATCGAGTTCTTCTCGACCTTCGGCGGCTCGACCCTGTCCTGCCGGATCGGCAAAGAGGTGCTGGACATCGTCGATGACGAGGGCCTCCAGGAGAATGCCCGCGTGATGGGCGCACGGCTGATGGATGGTCTGCGCGCGATCGAGGCCGAGTTCGCTTGCGTAGGCGACGTGCGGGGCATGGGCCTGTTTCTTGGGGTCGAACTGATCAACCCCGACGGCTCGGAAGGCACCGAGATCTGCCGATACGTCAAGAACCGCATGCGGGACCACCGCATCCTGATCGGCAGCGAGGGGCCGAAGGACAACATTCTGAAGATCCGCCCGCCTCTGACCATCGAGGCCGAGGATGTGGACATGATCCTGTGGGCGCTGCGGTCTGTGTTGGCCAAGGTGGGCGACTATGCCCCTGCCCCGGTTTGTAACCACACCCATCACCATGAAGGGTGCGGCTGCTGCTAAGATACGCCCCGGCCGGATTCGGCCAGGCAGTTGACCGCGCTGTCAATGCAGCACGGCCGAGGGGATCTGATGGCCGGTGGACGGTAGCGGGAAGTCCGCAGTCATACGCCGCAGAGCCAGCCCGAACTGTTCGGACAGCGACGCCAGCGCGGGTGCGAAATCGGGGCGTACGATCAAGGCCGCCAGCATCATCGCATCCTCGCGCGCCCCTTCCGAGGCCGCGGCGATCATCTGCGCGAAACAGCTTTCGTCCGCGCCTAGACAGGCGCAACCCAACTCGTGCCGGATCAGGGGGCGGCGGCCGTGATGGGCGCACAGGCTGCACAGACGATCCAGCGCCAGCATAGCCAGCTGCCCATGATCGGCGCCCAGCGCGACGTCGAAATCATGCGCCGCGTCGGCACGGCCGGCGGCACCGTCACTCCACATCCGCAGATACATGACGGCGCCAGCCTCGATCGGAGTCGGATCCGCCAGCCGCCCGACCGGGGCGCCGCCCCGGGTGGATGCGCCGCTCATTTCGTCAAGATCAATTTGCCCGCGCGGGTGATGCGCAGGGTGTAAAGTTGGTCGCCCAGCTCGATATGGGCCAGGTTGCCGCCCTGGGTCAGATCCTCGGCCTTGTGGGCCGGCAGCATCGAAACGGCATAGGCTTGGGTCGGATTCGGGTTCTGCGCGTTCATCGGGTCATCTCCGGTTGTGTTCAGGCAAAGCGCCTTTTCCGTTCGGTTTTCATGGATTTGGCTGGCCCGGCGCCGGGTTGGCTATGCGTTTACGCTCTTAATCTGATAAAAATACTAAGGTATGTCAAGAGCCGGTTTTTTCAACCGAACCGTTGCGCCCCATCGGCAGGCCCGCTAGGCCGGGGCGGATGACCGACGGAAGGGACAAGGATGACGGCGGCAATCGTGTTTGATCTGGACGGCACGCTGGTGGACAGCCTGGCCGACATCGCGGCGGCGGCAAACCGGATGCTGGCCGATCAGGGCCTTGCGCCCCTGCCCGAAGAAACGATCCGAGGATTCGTCGGCAATGGCCTGCCCAAGCTGGTAGAGCGGGTGATGGTCCATTGCGACATGGGCATGAACAGGCACGGTAAACTGACCCAGGCGACCCTGCGCCACTATACAAACGCGTCCAGCTCACGGACGCGTTCCTATCCAGGGGTGCAAGAGGCGTTGGAAGCCCTACGGCAGGCGGGCATGTCCTTGGGTCTGTGCACCAACAAGCCCGAGGCACCGGCACGACACATTCTGCAGGCGCTGAATCTGGAGCCCTACTTCGACGCGGTGATCGGCGGTGACAGCTTGCCCGTGCGCAAGCCCGACCCCGATCATCTGAACGCCGCATTCGACGCTTTGGGCCAGCATCCGGTCAGAATATTCGTCGGCGACAGCGAGGTTGATGCGGAAACCGCGCAGAGGGCAAACGTGCCGTTTCTGCTGTTTTCCCGCGGCTACCGGAAATCGCCAGTCGCTCGGATCCCGCATCATTCCACGTTTGACGAATTTCTCGACCTGCCCCAACTGATCCAGTCGCAATTCACGGCGTAGTCCGAACAAGCCCAACCCTGGGGCACAATCAGATCGCGATCGTCAAGAATTTCGAGGGGCCGGCCGAGGGGGTAGGTAGCCAGCCCCTCGCGGGGAAAGTGGTAGGCCAAGTTCAACCTTGGTTAATCAGAAACTAGCCCGGGCGCAGCCCCGCCGAAATTGGGGGTTTCCCGTAGTCCCAGCATTTTTTTGACGATCCCAGGCGTTTTGATTGCGTTTGACGCGTCGATTCAGACTGTCCCGGCCGCTGCTTTATCTAAAAGTGCCTCGTACATGTGAGGATAGACGAACCGCGCGGCCGCACGGGCGATCACCAATTCTTCGTTGGTGGGAATCACCATGACCTGAACCCGCGACAAGGGCGTCGAGATTATCCGCGCATGCTCGGTATTGGCGTCATGGTCCAGTTCGATTCCCAGCCAGCCCATGTTGACGCAGATGCGTTCACGGACCAGCGCCGAATTTTCGCCGATCCCGCCGGTGAACACCACCGCATCCAGCCCGCCCAGAACTGCGGCCAGGGCGCCCATCTCGCGCCGGGCGCGAAAGTTGAAATAGCTGATGGCGCGGCGCGCGGCCCCGGTATCCGCCTGCTCGAGCGTGCGCATGTCGTTGGACAGGCCGGACAGGCCAAGCAGACCCGACTTGCAATACAGCAACTCGGTGATTTCGTCCGCAGTCATGCCTTTCTGCTGCATCAGATACAGCACGACGCCCGGGTCAAGCTGACCGCAGCGGGTCCCCATGGGCAGGCCGTCCAGAGCCGTAAAGCCCATGCTGGACCCCACCGAACGCCCATGGATCAAGCCGCACATCGACGCGCCATTGCCCAGATGGGCCACGATCACCCGCCCCCCATGCAAAAGAGGCGCGGTCTTGGCCAGATGGTCCGCGATGTATTCATAGCTGAGCCCGTGGAACCCATAGCGCCGCACGCCCATGTCGTAATATTCGGTCGGCAGTGCAAAGGTATCGTTCACCCACGGATGGTGGCGGTGAAAAGCCGTGTCGAAACAGGCGACCTGAACTGCCTGGGGAAAACGCTCGATCGCGGCGCGCACCCCTTGCAGGTTGTAGGGTTGATGCAGCGGCGCGAAGGGCGCCAGATCTTCCAGCGCGCGCAGGCTGTCTGGTGTCAGCTGAATTGGGCGATCATGCTTTGGTCCGCCATGGACGACACGATGCCCGACGGCCACGATTTCGGCCTTTGGAAACCATTGGGTCAACAGATCCAGAACCCGGTTCATCGCCGCCATGTGATCCGCGATGGGCCCGACCTCGTCGCCTCCGAGGACCCGGCCATCCGATGTCTTAGCTGCAATGGTCGGCTCGGGGCTACCGATGCGCTCGACCGCGCCGGTGCAGATCGCCACCGGGTCATCCTTGTGCAGCGTGAACAGGCTGAATTTCAGCGAAGACGAGCCGGCGTTCAGGGTGACCACATGGCTCATGTGACAACGCCTCTGGTCCGGGCCGCATGCAGGGCGGCGATGGCGCACGATGCCAAACGGGCCTTGTCGTCGTCGGACCTGCTGTTGAGAATGATCGGCACCCGGGCACCCAAAACGACCCCGGCAGCCTTTCCGTTGGCGACATAGGCCAGTTGCTTGGCCAGCATGTTCCCCGCATCCAGATTGGGCACGACCAGGATCTCGGCCTGCCCGGCCACCGGCGACATGATGCCCTTGGTGCGGGCCGCGTCCAGGCTGACGGCGTTGTCCATGGCCAACGGCCCCTCGACCAGACCACCCGTGATCTGCCCGCGGTCCGCCATCTTCGACAGCAGCGCCGCGTCGACCGAGGACGGAATCGCAGGATTCACCGTCTCGACCGCCGAAAGCACGGCCACCTTGGGCGTGGCGAAGCCCAGCGACCTGGCAAGGTCGATTGCGTTCTGGGTGATGTCCACTTTGGTCTCCAGATCCGGCGCGATGTTGATCGCCGCATCGGTGATCAGGATCGGGTGCGGCTGGCCCGGCACATCCATGACGAAGACATGCGTGAAGCGCCGTCCAGCCCGCAGGCCGCGCTCGCGCCGAAGGGCCGCCCGCAACAGATCGTCGGTATGAAGATGACCTTTCATCAGCGCCCGGGCGCGGCCATCCGCCACTAGGTCAACAGCCAGGCTGGCCGCATGGGCATGCGAGGCGGCCTCGACGATCTCGACGCCGTTCAGCGTGACGCCAAGCTCTTGCGCGGCCGCACGGATCTTGGCCGGGTCGCCGACCAGAATGGGATGGATGATCGTTTCGCGCGCCGCCAGCATGGCCCCGCCCAACGAATTGGCGTCCTCGGGGGCGGCAACCGCCGTCGGAATGGGGTCGAGCGGCCGGGATTTCTGCACCAACGCATCGAAGTGACGGTGACGCAGAACGACAACTCCTGGCGTTTCGATCCCGTCGACCGGCACGGGGCGGTCCGGCGCGACCGCCACGACCTGGCCTGACAGGATCAAGGCGCCATCGCTCGGACGGGTCACGGCGGCCTCCAGCAGCACCTCGCGGTTCGGGCGCTTTTCGGCCACGGTCGCTCGGGCCAGCAACGCGTCTCCTGCGGCGGCGGGCGTCGCCAGGTCGAAGGTGCAGGATTTCTGAACCGCACCCAAGCCGGGCAAAAGATTGCCCACGACCGCCGAAACCAGCCCGCCGACAAAGGCCGGAGACGCAACCAGCTTGCCGCTTTCGGGCAAGGCGGAATGCAACGCGCCGTGATCGCCGCAGGCCGCGGCAAAAGCCAACAGATCGTCATCGCTGCACACGCGTTCGAGTTCGGCGGTCTCTCCGACCTGGATCTGGTCATAGGGCTTGGTGTCGTATCGCATCTGATGCTCTCTGCTGCGCCGGTCCGGTGTGAAATGCGGTGTAAGCCGCCGTCAACGGCGCCCGCGGTGTTTCCGACCGGACCCTGAGGGAATGCGGTGGAAAAGTCCAACCTTTCCCGATCTACACCGCCCGACGCGCGTCGTCTTCCGGCAAACCGTCAGAGTATCGGCAGAACCCGGCGGGCCATGGTCCGCCGCGGGCGGTTGGTTTCAGACCCGCGACTTTTCGAACGCGGCCCACGCCTGCTGAAAGGCTTCGAAATCGAAGCCCGGTTGGCAGGCTGCATCCAGAACGATGCGTTCGGTTTGAATCAAGCGCCCGATGGCGTCCTCCAGCCGGTCGATGACTTCGGCGGGCACGACCACCGCGCCGTGACGATCCGCATGCACCAAATCGCCGGGCCGGACCGTCAGGCCGAAAATGGAAACCGGCGTGTCGATCTCGCGGACGTGGACAAAGCCATGGCTGGGGCCAATCGATCCCGCAATCACTGGAAAGCCCGCCGGCAAGTCACCCAGATCGCGCATAACGCCGTTGGTCAACGCTCCTGACAGGCCGAACCCTTTGTGGACCGTGGTGTTGATTTCGCCCCAATAGGCGCCGATGCAATCGGGAAAGTCGAGGTCTTCGATCACCGCGACCGAAGGCGACGGGGCCGCTGCCATGTACTCATAATAGGCCATCCGGCGCTGTCGGATGACCTCGGGCGCCTCGGTCGGCGGATGCACCGCGGCGATTTTTGCGGTGCGGGCAAAGCCCACGACCGGCGGCTCGGTCGGGGCCGAACACACCATGGTGCCGCGCGTGAACCCGTCAAAGCCGCGCTTGCCCTGTGCGAACTCGATCGCGTTGCAGACGGTGGGGGTGTCGACCTGGCGCAGCAGGGTCAAAAGGGACGGTGTCATCATTCCTCCAGCCAGCGGCGCAGGGCCGCCGTTGTTTCGTCGGGTTGCTCGAGCGTCGGCAGATGCCCCGCGCCCTCGATCACCGACAGCCTGCCGTTGGGCAGCAGACCGTGCATCAGCTCGTGCCGCTCGACCGGGCATAACCCGTCCTGCCGCCCGCACAGAACCAGCGAGGGTCCTGCGAAAGACCGCAGCGTCTCGGTCTGATCCGGGCGATCCATCAGGGCGCGGGACTGGCGCAGAAAGACGCCCGGGCCAAGATCCATGGCCATTGCCATGCACAGATCGAGAATCGCGCCCTGACGCGGGCCATCGGCCAAATAGTTCGGTTTCATCTCGTCGCGCATCACGCGCCACAGCTCGCCCCGTTCGACCGCCGCCATCTGGGGGATGCGACGGGCCTTGACTTCGGGCCGTTCGGCCAGCGGGTTGGTGTCGAGCAGCGCCAACCGCGCGACCCGGTCCGGCGCCTGACGCAGGACCTCCATCGCGACGATGCCGCCCATGGACAGGCCGGCCAGCGCAAACCGGCCGGGGGCGCAGGCCAGCACATCGGCGGCCAGCGCCTCAACACTGTCATGGCCCGTCAGCGGCACGCTGATCAGCGGGGTTGTGCCCGACAGCGCCGCGATCTGTGGGGCGAACAGGCGCGCGTCGCACATCATGCCGGGCAGCAAAACCAGCGGGGTCATTTGACCAGCGCCGCCCCCTCGGCCAGGGCGGCCAGTTTGGCATAGGCGATCTGCGGATCGACGGCCCCGAACCCGGCGAAGGTGCCGAACCCGCAATCGCTGCCGGCGATCACGCGGTCGGCGCCCACGATCTCGGTGAAGCGGCGGATCCGCTGCGCGACCAGTTCGGGGTGTTCGACAAAATTGGTGGTGGTGTCCACGACCCCCGGCACCAGGATCTTGTCGTCGGGGATCTCGGCCCTGCGGTCACGGAACACGGTCCATTCATGGGCGTGGCGCGGGTTCGAGGTTTCGAACAGGACATAGCGTGACCTGGTCGCCATCAGCGTCGAGAACACCTTGTCCATGGCGATGTCGCAGCAATGCGGGCCTTCGTAGTTGCCCCAGCAGATATGCACGCGCACGCGGTCCTGTGGTACGTTCTGCAGGGCGTGGTTTAGCGCTTCGACATGCAGGTTGGCGACCTTGACGAACTCATCATCCGACAGGTCGGTGAACAGCATGTGGCGCGACAGGGCCAGGTCGGGGCAATCGAGCTGCAGATCTAGCCCGGCGGCCACGATGGTTTCGTATTCGTCCTTCATCGCATCGGCCAGCGCGGCGAGATATGCCTCGCGCGTGGGGTAATGCGCGTTCTGCAGGAACAGCGAGATCACGCCCGGCGAGGCTGCGTTCATGAACCCACGCTCGACCCCGTGCTGCGCCATGGCCGATTTCAGGTTGGCGATGTCCTTGTTCAGCTCATCCTGCCCCTTGGACCGCACCTCGCCCGTGCATTGCGGACGGGCGTATTGCGGGGTGCCGCCCTCATCCGCCAGCCGTTGCAGAAAGCTGGGGAACATCTTCAGGTCGGCGGGCGCGTTGCGCGGGCTGTCCCCGGAAAAGCCGGTGTAGCGATCCTTGACATAGGTCGCGTACGAGATCTTGGAGGTCTCGCCGTCGCTGACGATATCTACCCCCGCCTCGACCTGCTTGCGCACCGTTTCGGAAACGGCCCGGGTCATGCAGGCATCGAAGGCGGCGGCATCATAGGGTTCGCCCCGTTCGCGGGCGAAGATGAAATCCACCACCTCCTGCGTGCGGGGCAACGAGCCCACATGGGTTGTCAGTATCCGTGTCATGCGGGCTCTCCTTTCGTTACTGGCCGGTCCAGGTTGCGCCGGCCGGATCATCGGTGGCCACGACGCGATACAGGCTGGCCTCGCCGGTCATCGACGGCTCAAGCGTATAGGCCTCGCCCGGGTTCAGCAGGCAGGTGTCGCCGGGATTCAGGATCGCCTCGGCCTCGTCGGTACGCAGCAGCCAGTGGCCGCGCACTGGCATAAGTACGGTGTGCTTCTCGGGCGTGACCCTCTCTGCCCCCAACGAACCACGGGTCAGGAATTCGACCTCGAAACCGGGGCGGTCCTTCAGCAGGGCGTCGGGGCCGATCACCCTGGCCGGTGCCTTGGCGGCCAACGCCATCAGGTCCCAGTAGCGGGCCACATAGTCGCGCACCACGTTCTGCACCGGAACCTCGGGGAAGGCCTTCAGCTCCTCTTCGGTCAACAGCGGCATGGGGTCGACGCCATCGGGCAGGCTCTCGCCCTTCTTGGTGTCGTACAGCACCCCGTTTTCGCCCAGCACCAGACCGTGGGCCGAGGCGTCCTGAATGACCTGCGGCGCCCAGGTTACGCCGCCGCCGGCATCGTCGCCCCCCAGGATGGCCATGATCATCCCGTAATCTGTGCCGATATTTTCAAAGCCGCGGAAGATACCGGTGGGAATGTTGAAGATGTCGCCTTCCTCCAGCACGACCTCACCGGCGTCGCCCCAGCGGCCCCAGAAGAAGCGCCACCGCCCCTTGAGGACAAAGAACACCTCGGCGGTGGTATGGCTGTGCAGCGAGTTGCGGCATTTGGGCGGCTGGCCCGCGGCGCCGATGTTGAAGCCGGGCGTGTCGCGGATGTGGACATGCTGATCGGGGCTTTCCGAGACGCCGCCGCCGATTATGGTGAAATTCTCCTTCTGATCCGAGCCGGGCGTGTGGGCGTCGATGAAGGCGGTTTTGCAGGGCTTTAGTTCGCCATAGCGGACGATACGGGTTTCAAGCTGAGTCATTTTTGGGCTCCTGTGATTGGGTTGAACGATGGGAAGAGACCCCGTTCAACCCGGTGGCCGCAGGTTCAGACGCCGCGCCCGCAGCGAGGCGCGATGGGCATGGAACCGCCGCGCAGCCTGGCTGTGGTTCAGCCGGTATGGCCACGGTCTGAGCATCAGGGCTCGCCCGTCTGCAGCAGGATCTGCTTCCACACGGCGGTTTCATCGAACAGCGTGTATTCGCGGCGCAGCTTGGGCTGGCCGGAAATCAACGCGCCAAATTCGGCATGGCTGATGCCCAGCACATAGACCTGCGCCCCGGTCGGCGCGCCGAAAACTCCCCAGCCGTCATGCTTGCCCCACAGGCTCCAGCGGATCGCGGCACGGGGCGGCATGTTGGGATCGTCGCGGCCGATCTGGTGCTCGATGCGGAACTCCGCATTGGGGAAACTGGCGCGCAGCCCCATCCAGAACCGGTCCACCGCATCCCAGCCGTGCCCCGTCAGGCCGCCGACATATTCGGACTGCACCGCGCGGTCGTATTCGGCCCCGATCACGCCCATGTCGGCGCCCATGATCCGGGTCAGGATGTCGGCATAGCGCTGGCCCCATTCGTTGTCGTTGCCACTGCCCGTGTAAGGGCCTGGCTGGTCGGTGTCGGGCGACAGGGGTTTGACGCAGTTCTGCGGCCCGCCTTCGCGCGCGATGAGGTCGGCAGCGTATTCCTTGGGGTCCCAACCCATCTGGCGCACGATCGCGCCCTGATCGCGGATCAGCCATTCATCGTTGATCTGGTTGTCGATCGCGTGGCAGTCGGCCAGAATCCGATAGCGCAGCTTGGTCCCCGTGGCCTTGCCATAGACCCCGTCGCCCAGATGCGTGGCGGTCGAGATGATCCGGTGCGAGCTCAGCATGCCGTCCTCGGGCGTGCCCGACCAGATAACGTCCTCGCCCAGCAGCTGCCGGTCTGGAAACTCGGCCAGGGTCGCCATCGTAGCGCCGATGACGTTCTGGTTGCCCAGCACCACTGAGGCGGGCGACCGCACCACGATGTCGGGGCTGTAATAGTCGTGCAGCGTGGCGATGCCGCGGTCTTCCCAGATCTCCTTGGTGATGCCGATGATATAGTCAGGGAAATCCTTGAACTTGGGATCGAAGCCTTTCATGAGTCAGTCCTTTTGGGGGTCCACCCCTTGGGCAGCCGCGCCGAGGTCCGCACGACGAGAGGTCCGTCGATGGCAACCTTGCGGGGGGCGGCGTCCTTTGGGTTTTCAATGTGATCAAGCAAAGCGGTCACCGTTTCGGCCACCATCAGGTTGGCGCGCTGACGGATCGTGGTCAGGTTGTAGGCCGGCCAGCCAGCGGGCGGCACATCGTCGTAGCCGATGACCGAGACATCCTCGGGGATGCGCAGGCCCAGTTCGAACCGGATTACGTCCATCACCGCCAGCGCCATGTGGTCATTGGCCACGAACACGGCATCCGGGCGCGCCTCGGGCGCCACGTCGAACATGCGGCGGGCGGCTTGCCGGGCGTTTTCGGTGT
>NZ_JBXWSH010000007.1:0-152068 GCF_059613325.1 Ruegeria sp. BHSA191 | reverse complement strand
CCTTGGCGCCTTTCTCGGTTTCGGAGTCGCGGGTGACCGCGTGGATGCGCTTGGCGTTGTTCCAGGCATAGGCCAGCGCCGAAACGATCACACCGACCACGACGGCCACGGCGAGGTCTTCCATCACGGTGACGACGGTGACCAGAACGATGACGAAGGCGTCGGTCAGCGGTACCTTGCGCAGGATGTTGAACGAGTTCCAGGCGAAGGTGCCGATCACCACCATGAACATCACGCCAACCAGCGCGGCCAGCGGGATCTGTTCGATCAGAGGCGAACCGACAAGTATGAACACCAGCAGGAACAGCGCGGCAGCGATCCCCGCGATGCGCGTGCGGCCGCCGGACTTCACGTTGATCATCGACTGCCCGATCATCGCACAGCCGCCCATGCCGCCAAAGAACCCGGTCACGACGTTGGCGGTGCCCTGCGCGATGCATTCCTGCGATGCACCGCCGCGCTTGCCGGTAATCTCGCCCACCAGGTTCAGCGTCAGCAGAGATTCGATCAGGCCGATGGCGGCCAGGATCACGGCGTAGGGCAAGATGATCTCCAATGTCTCCCAAGTCAGCGGAACCATGGGGATGTGGAATTTCGGCAGTCCGCCCTCGATCGAGGCCAGGTCACCGACGCGCGGGACATCCAGCCCCATGCCGATCACCAACGCGGCAACCACGACGATGCCCGCCAGCGGCGCTGGCACGATGCGCGTGATGCGCGGCATCACCCAGATCACCGCCATGGTCAGCGCGACCAGCCCCAGCATCGTATAGAGTTGCATCCCGGACAGCCATTCACCGCCGCTCATGCCGTGGCCAGTGTTTTCCATCGTGCCCGGCACCTTGAACTGGCCCAGTTGCGCCAGAAAGATTACGATGGCCAGGCCGTTGACAAAGCCCAGCATCACCGGATGCGGCACCAGTCGGATGAACCGGCCCCAGTGCATGGCCCCCGCGATGATCTGCAGAATGCCCATCAAGACCACCGTGGCGAACAGGTATTCGACCCCGTGCTGCGCCACCAGCGCCACCATGACGACCGCCAGCGCACCGGTTGCGCCCGAGATCATACCCGGACGGCCCCCGATTAGCGCGGTGATCAGCCCCACCAGGAACGCCGCGTAGAGGCCCACCAGAGGGTGAACCCCGGCGACGAAGGCAAAGGCCACCGCTTCGGGCACCAAGGCCAGGGCGACGGTCAGGCCCGACAGAAGCTCGATCCGCAGGCGGGCGGGGGTCAGCTTTTCGTCCGGCATCCAGCTCAGATCGGGAATAGCGAGGCGATTGGCAAAGCTTGCCAGCAAGGCTCGGGGCATGAAATGGTCCTGTGGGTCAGAATGTTCGCGCGAAGGCGGTCGTATACCCGCCTTCGGCGCTGTCTGCTAGCCCATCGATGGCAGGCTGTCATGCAAAAACTGCAAGGCCGCGCGCCTTGTGGCCCCTGTGGGGCGCAAAAACACCGGCAAGCCTTGCCAAATGCCCGACAAGCCCGCAGAAATTCCCACAGGCAGGTATCGCAGCGGAGAACGAACGTGGCCCAGACAAAGATTGCCGTCATCGGCGGATCGGGAATTTATGACATCGATGGGCTGGAAACGCCGCAATGGGTTACCGTGGAAACGCCCTGGGGCGCGCCGTCCGACCAGATCCTGACCGGGACATTGAACGGCATAGGGATGGCCTTTCTGCCCCGCCACGGGCGCGGGCATGTGCATTCACCGACCGAGGTGCCCTATCGCGCCAATATCGACGCGCTGAAGCGGCTGGGGGTGACCGACGTGATCTCGGTTTCGGCCTGCGGGTCCTTCCGCGAGCACATGGCGCCGGGAGATTTCGTGATCGTGGATCAGTTCATCGACCGCACCTTCGCCCGCGAGAAAAGCTTTTTCGGCACCGGCTGCGTCGCCCATGTCAGCGTGGCCCATCCAACCTGCCCACGCCTGGGCGATGCCTGTGAATCCGCCGCCCGGGCGGTCGGTATCACCGTGCACCGTGGCGGCACCTACCTCGCGATGGAAGGGCCGCAATTCTCGACGCTGGCGGAATCGAAGATGTACCGCGAGCAGTGGGGCTGCGACGTGATCGGCATGACCAACATGCCCGAGGCCAAACTGGCCCGCGAGGCCGAGCTTTGCTACGCCTCGGTAGCGATGGTTACCGACTATGACAGCTGGCACCCCGATCACGGCGAGGTGGACGTGACCGCGATCATCGCGACGCTGACCGGTAATGCCGAGAAGGCGCGCGCGTTGGTCAAAGGCCTGCCCGCCCTGCTGGGAGCAGACCGCGCGCCCTGCCCGCATGGCTGCGACCGGGCGCTGGACCACGCGATTTTGACAGCTCCGGAAAAGCGCGACCCGCTATTGCTGGCCAAGCTGGATGCGGTGGCAGGCCGGGTGTTATGAGTGGCCCTTTAGGCCGAGTGTTTTTTCAGGCTTGCTGCGGCGGATCTGACTGAGGTGCGTGATGGATCTTGAACTTTGGCTGGCCTTCGTCGCCGCCTCGACCGCCCTTCTGCTGATCCCGGGACCGACGGTTCTGTTGGTGCTGAGCTATGCGCTGTCCAAAGGGCGCAGCGTGGCCGTGGCCTCGGCCACAGGGGTTGCGCTGGGGGACCTGATCGCCATGACCGCGTCGTTGCTGGGGCTTGGGGCACTGGTGCTAGCGTCGGCCACGCTGTTTTCGGTGCTGAAATGGGTGGGCGCCGCATATCTCGTCTGGCTGGGCATCAAGCTGCTGCGCAGTGCGCCGTCCGGCGGTATGCAGGCGGTTGCTACCAAGCGCGCCGTCACCGCGCGCGGCGTATTCGGCCATGCGGCCGCTGTCACTGCGCTGAACCCCAAATCCATCGCTTTCTTCATCGCCTTCGTGCCGCAATTCCTGCGCCCGGCCGAGCCGTTGGGCCCGCAATTCGCCATTTTGATCGCCACTTTCGTGGGATTGGCCGGGCTGAACGCCCTGGCCTATGCTCTGCTGGCCGACCGGCTGCGCCGCGTAATCGGCCACCCCGGCATCATCACCGGCATGACCCGTTTCGGAGGGCTGACCCTGATCGGAATGGGCGTGGCCACGGCGGTACTGCGCCGCCCGGCCTGAGCCGCCCCCTCCGCAGCAAAAACGCGCAGGCCGGCAACTGCCGCTTGCATGACTGGCCGCGATGCGCCAAACACCGCCGTGTTCTGACGCAAGAAGGGTCACCCCATGTCCAGAAGCAAAACGGTCAAGGATTACATTCGGACCATCGTCGATTTCCCCCACGAAGGGATCATGTTCCGCGACGTGACGACCCTGTTTGCCGATCCGCGTGGGTTTCGCATGGCCATCGATCAGATGCTGCACCCCTATGCCGGCGAACGCATCGACAAGGTTGTGGGGCTCGAGGCGCGTGGCTTCATCCTGGGGGGCGCGATCGCGCACCAGCTGAGTGTCGGCTTCGTTCCGATCCGCAAGAAGGGCAAACTGCCGGGCACCACGATCAGCGAGGAATACAAGCTGGAATACGGCGAGGCCATCGTCGAGATCCACGATGACGCGATCCAGCCCGGCGAAAAGGTTTTGGTGGTCGATGACCTACTCGCCACCGGCGGCACTGCTGCGGCAGGCATCAAGCTGATCGAACGTCTGGGCGGTGAAATCGTCAGCTGCGCCTTCATCATCGACCTGCCCGAGCTGGGTGGGCGGAAGGTGCTGGAGGAGATGGGCATGGACGTCCATGTCCTGTGCGAATTCGAAGGGCTGTGAACAGACAACAGTCACGATTTCGTGACTTGCCGCTGGAAACACCGCGTGCTTAGCGCAGGGTCGTTCGTTTTCCAGTCGGTTTTTTGCCGCCGACACATGATCCCTTTCCGGCCTATCGCCGTATCGCCCCTGATGTCGCCGATGACATCCTCAACAAGGGAAGTAGATCATGTTTCGCAAATTCGCTGTTGCCGGCGTCGCCAGTATCCTGTTTTCGACCGCTGCCATGGCCGACGGCCACGGCAAAGACATCGTGGACACCGCTGTAAGCGCCGGCAGTTTCAACACTCTGGTCGCAGCCGTACAGGCGGCCGAGTTGGTTGACACGCTGAAGGGCGAAGGCCCCTTCACCGTTTTCGCGCCCACCGATGAGGCGTTTGCCGCTCTGCCCGAAGGCACCGTGGAAACGCTTCTGAAGCCCGAGAACAAGGATCAGCTTGTGGCGATCCTCACCTACCACGTGGTTCCGGGCAAGGTGATGTCGGGTGATCTGTCCGACGACATGACTGCCGCCACCGTTCAGGGTGGAGAGATCACAATCGACCTCGACAACGGTGTCATGGTCAATGACGCAAATGTCGTTCAGGCAGATATCGAAACCAGCAATGGCGTGATCCACGTCATCGACAAGGTTATCCTGCCCGCATCGTAATGGATTGGTAGTTGCGGCCCGGCGTACCGGGCCGCACTCACGCATCTGACAGGACGGCGCCCGGGTTCATTATGCCGAGCGGGTCCAAAGCAGCCTTGATAGAGCGCATGGCCGACAGTTTGGCCGGATCACCATAGCGTTCCAGATCGCCGGTCTTCAAACGGCCCACCCCATGCTCGGCACTGACCGATCCTTCAAATTCATGCACCAAGTCATGAACCGTGCGCTTGATCGCGGCGCGCCGGTCATTGAACTCGCCCCGGTCGCGGCCTTTGGGCGGGAAGACGTTGTAGTGCAGGTTGCCGTCCCCCAGATGACCAAAGCAGTTCACCCGGAACGGTCCAAGGGCGGCAATCGCCCTGCCGCCTTGCCGGATGAAGTCGGGGATCCGCGAAATCGGAACCGAGATATCGTGGCTGGACACCGAACCGATCAACCGGTTCGCCTCGGGGATGCGTTCGCGCACCGACCACAGCGCGTCGCGCTGCGCGGCGCTCTGGGCGATGACGCCGTCTGACACCAGACTGCGGGCCTCGGCAGCGACGAACAAGGACTCCAGCGCCGCCTCGGGCTCGTGCCCGGTCGGCAATCCCAGCTCGATCAGGACTGACCATTCCGGCGGTGTGTCAAAGGGTTGCCGCACGTCCGGCAAGACCTCTGCCAGAAAATCCAGCCCCTGTCTGTGGATCAGTTCGAACGCGCTGACGGTTTCGCCCAGATGGTCCCGGGCCAGGGCCAGCAGGTCGATCGCCGCTTCGGGGCTGGTCACCTGAAAGATCGCCGTGCCCAGCCCGGCAGGACGCGGGAACAGCTTGAGCGAGGCGGCGGTGATGACCCCCAGCGTGCCCTCGGATCCGATCAGCAGGTTGCGCAAGTCATAGCCGGTGTTGTCCTTGCGCAGCCGCCCCAGCCCGTGCCAGATGTCCCCGTTGGGCAGAACCGCTTCGAGCCCCAAGCACAGATCCCGCGCGTTGCCATAGCGCAGGACGTTCAAGCCCCCGGCATTGGTGGCCAGGTTTCCCCCGATCCGGCAGGACCCCTGCGCCGCCAGCGATAGCGGAAACAGCCGGTTGGCCGTCTCGGCCGCGGCCTGAATGTCGGCCAGCACCGCGCCGGCCTCGGCGATCAGGATGTTTTCGGTTGGGTAAACGGCCCGTATCGCGCGCATCCGCTCGAGCGACAGGATCAGGGGCGCGGGGCCATCCGCCATGACCTGCCCGCCCACAAGACCAGTGCCGCCACCGTATGGCACCACCGGCACGTGGGCCTCGGACGCCAACCGCACCAAGGCTGCGACCTGCTCAACCGTGCGAGGCAAGGCCAGCAGACCCGCATGCCCGGCAAAGCGGCTGCGCGGCTCTTCCAGATAACGCGGCTCGACCGAGCGCAGAATATCGTCACCCAGGCAGGCGCGGATGGTTTCGGCAAAGGTTTCGTCGGCAGGGTTCAAATGCATGCCCTCTGCATGCCCAAGCCTGCGGCGGACGGCAAGGCTTATTCCAGCTCCATCAAGTATCGCGGCTCGAGCACCACCACCGTCGGGCGGTCCGGCAAGGTCCGCAGCGATACTTCGATTTCCGAAACCCCGTCCCGGCGCACCGGAAAGTCGGATCGGATATCGGCCAGGAACCGGTCCAGCGAATATCCCGAGAACCAGTGCATCGGAATGATGACCGAGCTTTTCAGCCGTTGCAGGACCGAGATCATCTCGGGCAAGGGCATGGTCGTGCCCCCGTCCACCGCCGCCATGACCACGTCCAGCCGCCCCAAGGCCGCGAACTGTTCGTCGGATGGCACATGGTGCAGATGCCCCAGATGGCCGATGCACAGGCCTTCGACCTCGAACACGAAGATCGAGTTTCCGCGCTCTTCCACCCCGCCATACGCGGACCGAATATCGGTCGAAACGTTGCGCACCAGCAATTCGCCCAGATCGAGATGGTGTTCGATGCCCTGCCCGAACTCGCCCCACCCCGGCAGCACATGCGGTATGGCCGGATCGGGATAGGCGGTCCAATGGGTGTCATGGGCGTGGTTCATCGTCACGATGTCGGGGATCAGATCCGCGCCGCCGATGAAGCCGGTATAGTCGGTCACCGCATTCAGCCCGCCCGGTGTCTGGATCAGAAAGGACGCATGCGCGACATAGCTAATCCGGACCGAAAATTCGGGCACCGGATCCTGCCACGCCGCCTTGTGCAGATATTGGATTCCGGGGGTGTTCTGGGCGATGGCGATGCAATGGCTCGGCCGACGCTCCTGCGCCGCCGCCGTCCCTGCCAGCAAGATCAGACCCGTCAAAATACTCCTCATGCCAGACAGTCTAGCGCATCCGGTACCCGAGTCACGTCACGGGGCCAAGATTTTGCAAACAGTCCCGCCAGCACCAGCGCCGAACGGGCGGCCTAGCCCGCGTCCGTCCGCCCGCGCCGGTCCGAACGCAGCGACGCATAGAGAACATGTGTCCGCCAACGCCCATTGATCTGCAAATAGGATTGCGCCACGCCCTCGTATTTGAAGCCCGAGCTTTCCAATAGCCCGCGAGAGGCGGCGTTTTCCGGCAGGCAGGCGGCCTCGATCCGGCTCAGGTCCAGGCGGGTAAAGGCGTAATGCACCACGGCGCCGATGGCCTCGCGCATATACCCCTGCCGGGCAAAAACCTGCCCGGTCCAATATCCTAGGGTTCCGGCCTGCGCCGGCCCCCGGCGGATGTTGTCCAGCGTGATGGCGCCCACCAGAACGTCGTCGGCGCGGCGGAACAGGAACAGCGGAACTGCCGTGCCATTGGCCACCGAGCGTTGCGCCCAGTAGACACGGTTGGTGAACGATTTGCGGGTCAGATGGTCCTTGGCCCAGATCGGCTCCCACGGGGTCAGATACTCGCGCGAGGCCAGCCGCAGCGCGGCCCAGTCGTTGAAGTCGGAATGCACGGGCGGGCGCAAGCTCAACCGCTCGGTCTCGAGTTTCAGCCTGCGTCTGCCCAACAGCATCACGCCGCGCGCCTCTCCTGCAACTGCTCGAGCGTCGGCGCACTACCGACCGGCCCATAAAGCGCCAGCGCCGCCGGGGCCTGAACCGCCATCTTCTCGGCAAAGGCGCGGACGTCAGCGGTGCTGACCGCGTCGATCTTGGCCACGGTTTCCTCGAGCGGTGGAACACGGCCCCAAATCTGCA
The DNA here is from genome assembly GCF_059613325.1 of Ruegeria sp. BHSA191. Lineage (NCBI taxonomy): Bacteria > Pseudomonadati > Pseudomonadota > Alphaproteobacteria > Rhodobacterales > Roseobacteraceae > Ruegeria > Ruegeria sp. BHSA191. Next base: position 144,502 of record NZ_JBXWSH010000007.1, on the reverse strand, counting down.
CCAGCCGGGCCAGACGCTCGGCCCGGTTCGAGGGGCTTTCCAGCCCCATAAGCATCCCGGCCTTCATCTGCGCCCGGGCGCGGGCAACCTCCTCGGCGCTCATGTCCTCGGCGGCGCGCTTCATCTCGTCGATGGTGATGGTGGCCAGCTCGCCCACCTGATCGGCCGAGGTTCCGGCATAGATCGTGGTCGTTCCCGTGTCGGCATAGGCGCCGGTCTGGGCAAAGATCGTATAGCACAGCCCGCGAGTCTCGCGCACTTCCTGGAACAGGCGCGAGGACATGCCGCCGCCCAGCGCGGTCGAATAGATCTGTGCGGTATAGATCTCGTCATCGCGATAGCCCGGGCTTTCCAGCGCCAACGCGAAATGCGCCTGCTCCAGCACCTTGTCCCGCCGCGCCTCGCCGCCGGTGAACCGGGCGGGCTCAGGCAGCAGCCCCTTGCGGGGTTGCAGATGGCCGAACATCTCTTCGGCCAGTTTCATCAGCTGGTCATGATCGACGGCGCCCGCCGCCGACAGGATCATCTGGTCGGGCGCATAGTGCTCGGCCACGAAGGCCGACAGGTCGTCGCGCGAAAAGGCGCTGACCCGTTCGGTCGGCCCCAGGATGGTGCGGCCCAGCGGCTGATCGCGATAGCTCTGTTCCTGCAGCCAGTCAAAGATCACGTCGTCGGGCGTGTCATGCGCCTGGCCTATCTCCTGCAGGATCACGCCGCGCTCGACTTCGATCTCGCGCGGATCGAAGACGGGGTTCAGGACGATGTCGCCGACAACGTCCATCGCCAGCGCCACGTCATCCTTAAGCACCCGGGCGTAATAGGCCGTCACCTCGCGCGAGGTATAGGCGTTGATATAGCCGCCCACATCCTCGATCGCCTCGGCGATCTGCAGGGCCGAGCGGCGTTCGGTGCCCTTGAAGGCCATGTGCTCGAGGAAATGCGCGATGCCGTTCTGTTCGATCCGCTCGTGCCGCCCGCCGGCGGTCACCCAGATGCCGATGGCGGCCGATTGCAGCCCCGGCATCTGTTCGCTGACGATCCGAAAGCCGTTCGTTAGTTGGTCCAGTCTGACAGTCACTCAGCAATGTGCCTTTTGATATGATCCTCGATGGCGCCCAGATCGTTGGCGATGCGGGTCACCCGTTCCGGACGTTCATACAGATCGGACATGCGCGAGGGAAGAGGCGGATGCACACCGCTGGCCTGCTCGACCGCGGCGGGGAATTTCGCAGGGTGCGCGGTGGCCAGCGTGACCATCGGCACATCGGCGGCGCGGGTGTCCTCGGCCACCTTGATGCCAACGGCAGTATGCGGGCAGACCAGCTCGGCGCTGTGTTGCAGCGTGGATTTGATCGTGGCCAGCGTTTCCGCTTCGGACGCACGACCCGAGTCGAAACTTTCGCGCAGAGCCTCCATCGCGCCTTGGCTGACGTGGAAGCCGCCCTGTTTCAACTCGTCCATCAACTGCGCCACGGCCCGCCCGTCTTCGCCATAGGCATAGTACAGCGCGCGCTCGAAGTTCGAGCTGACCTGAATGTCCATTGACGGGCTGATCGAGGGGATGGTGTCGCCCTTGAAATAGCCCTGCCCCGACAAGCAGCGATGCAGGATGTCGTTCTGGTTGGTCGCCACCACCAGACGGTCGATGGGCAGACCCATCCGCTTGGCGATATAGCCGGCGAAGATGTCGCCGAAATTGCCGGTGGGCACCGTGAAGCTGACCTTGCGGTGCGGCGCACCCAGGCTGGTCGCGGCCGAGAAATAATAGACCACCTGCGCCAGCACCCGGGCAAAGTTGATTGAGTTCACCCCCGCCAGCTTGACCCCGTCGCGGAAGTCGAAATCGTTGAACATGTCCTTCACGGCGGCCTGACAGTCGTCGAAATCGCCATCGACGGCCAGCGCGTGCACGTTGCTGTCGGCGGGGGTGGTCATCTGGCGGCGCTGCACCTCGGACACGCGGCCATGCGGGAACAGGATGAACACATCGACCGCATCCAGCCCCCGAAACGCCTCGATCGCGGCCGATCCGGTATCACCGCTGGTGGCGCCCACGATGGTAACACGCTCGCCCCGCCGTTTCAGCGCCACCTGGAACAGCTGACCGATCAGCTGCATGGCGAAATCCTTGAAGGCCAGCGTGGGCCCGTGAAACAGTTCCAGCAGAAAGTGGTTCTCGTTCAGCTGCTTCAACGGCGCGCGGGCATCGTGACCGAACCCGGCATAGGCGCGTGCAATGATCTCTTTGAACTCGTCCCCGGCGAAAGAGCCGCTGACATACGGCCACATAACGCGGAACGCGATCTCTTCGTAGGGCAGCCCGGCCAGCGCGGCGATCTCGTCCTGGCTCAGAACCGGAATTTCGGCAGGCAGGTAAAGGCCACCGTCGCGGGCCAGACCGGTCAGCATCGCCTCTTCAAAGCTCAGTTCGGGCGCCTGCCCGCGAGTCGAGATGTATTTCATTGCGCGTCACTTTCTGATGGGGCGCGGCCGCGCCACAGGAAATATCCGGTCATTGCGGCCCAGACCAGCGCCAAACCGAACCATGTCACCGCGTATTGCAGATGGTCATTGGGAATACCCGCCGTATCCACCGGCAGCGGCGTGATGGTGGAATCGGTCTGGTTGCGGGCAACCAGAAGGATCGGCTCGGCCCCAAGCGCATCGGCCAGCGCGGGCACGTCGCGGGCAAACCAGATGTTGCCCGCCCGGTCCGGATCGGGAGTATAGCCGTCGATCTCATCCGGCCAATGCAGATTTCCGACAACCTGCATGGGTCCGGTCCGGCGCTCGGCCTGCTTGGCCGTTGTGGGGACAAAGCCCCGGTCCACTAGGATCGTGCGATCACCAGTTCGGAACGGCGCGATGATCCGATAGCCCGGCCCGACCTGCTTGACCGAAACCAGTACATGGATTTCGCCGGGCAGCATCTCGCCCGAAACCTCGACGGGCAGATAACGGTCGGCATCGGGATCGACCGCCTCGGGCAGCGGCATCGGATTGGCGGCGATCCGGGCTTCGATGTCGGCCAGAATGCCCTCTTTCCACGCAAGACGCTGAACCTGCCAAGTGCCCAGAGACACAAGAACCGCCAGCCCGGCGAGTCCGAAAATCAGCAGAAACAGGATACGGCGCATATCTGGCCCTTGTTGCGTGTCATACCGGCTCGGGGTCAAGCCGGCGTCTTGTTACGGTCTGTGCGCACGGAAATGCAACCGTGCAATTGTACGGGGCGCAATCCCCTGCGCCCCTGATCGAGAAAAAGCCGCCCCGAGGGGCGGCTTTTGCAATTCGACAGCCTGGCGGGCGTTACATCAGCGGTGCTTGGCCCCAGATGTAAACCGCGAAGAACAGGAACAGCCAGACGACGTCAACGAAATGCCAATACCAGGCAGCCGCCTCGAAGCCGATGTGTTTTTCCGGAGTGAAATCGCCCCGCATCGCACGGATCAGACAGACCGTCAGGAAGATGGTGCCGATGATCACATGTGCACCGTGGAAGCCGGTGGCCATGAAGAAGTTCGAATAGAACTGGTCGCCGCCGAATTCCCATCCTTCGTGGGCCAGCAGTTCAAAATATTCATAGGCCTGCAAAGCCGTAAAAACGACCCCAAGAAAGATGCCGATTGCCAGGCCCTGGACCAGTGCCTTGCGGTCATTTTCGTGCACCAGGGCGTGGTGTGCCCAGGTCACGGCACAACCCGACAGCAGCAGGATCAGCGTGTTGATCAGCGGCAGGTGGAACGGATCCACCGCGTGGATATCCGGCTGGACGTATTCAGTACCGGCATACTCGTACATCGGGTACATCCGATGCTTGAAGAACGACCAGAACCAGGCAAAGAAGAACATCACCTCGGACATGATGAACAGGATGAAACCATAGCGTAGACCGATACGCACGACCGGTGTATGGTCACCGGCGCGGCTTTCAGCCACCACGTCCGACCACCAGCCGAACATCGTGTACAGAACCGCCACAAGACCGGCCCAGAACACGAAGGACGTCACTCCGTGCATCCACAAGACGGCTCCGAACAGCATGACGAAGCCACCGATCGAGCCGATCAGCGGCCAGATCGACGGGGCCAGAATGTGGTAATCGTGGTTTTTTGCGTGTGCCATCAGCGTCCCTCACCTACAGGCGTTAGTTCGTGTTTGTTTCTGCCTGCGCATCAAGGGCGGCATAGCCCTCGGGCAGGTCGATTTCGTAGAATGTATACGACAGCGTGATCGTATGAACATACTGAGCTTCGGGGTCTTCCACCATTTCGGGGTCGACGAAGAAAGTTACGGGCATTTCGACCCGCTCACCGGGCTCCAGAACCTGCTCTTCAAAGCAGAAACAGGCGATTTTCTGGAAGTATCCTCCGGCGGAATAGGGCGTCACGTTGTACGATGCCTGTCCCGCAACTGGCTTGTCCGTCGGGTTGTACGCCTCGTAGAACGCCAGACCGGTCTCGCCGATACGCACCTTCATCTCGCGCTCGACGGGCTTGAACTCCCACGGCATGTCTTTGGCCTTGGACGCGTCGAAGCGAACGGTCACCACACGGTCGAGGATCTCATCAGGCGTGGCCTCAGCCACTCCGGTGGTGCCCCCGAACCCGGTGACCCGGCAGAACCAGTCGTAGAACGGCACAGCCGCCCAGGCCAAGCTGCCCATCAGAACAACCAGACCAACGGTCTGCGCAACGGTCTTCTGCGGTCCGGTCAAAGCCATCAGTTCTGAACCTCCTCGATGTCCGCACCGAAATCGCTGCCCGAGACCTTGACGATGGTCAGGCCGAAGATGATCACGATGAACGCCGCCAACGTCAGCCCAACACCCAGGTTGCGGCCGAACCGGCGCTGGTGCAGCTCATGGCTTTTGCGCAGGCTCATGACCAGCCTCCCAACCCGTAGGGTTTCAGCAACGCCTCGACGAGAATCGCGCCGAAATGCACGAACAGGTACAGCAGCGACAGCTTGAAAAAGCTGCGCTCGACCTTGAAATTGTCCGCCTCGGCATCGTCTTCGGTGCGACGCGAGATGGCCCAGGCCCCCTGCAGGAACAGCGCGTTCAAAACTACGGCCACAGCCAAGCAAATCGGGCCACCGATGCCCGAGAAAGCGGTGCCCACGGCCAGCAGGGCCAGCAATGCGGTATAGACTAGGATATGGGTCCGTGTGACGCGGCGTCCATGCGTCACTGTCAGCATGGGCACGCCTGCGTCATCATAATCCGAGCGCATGAACAACGCCAACGCCCAGAAATGCGGCGGTGTCCACATGAAGGTCAGGGCAAACATCAGCCACGGTTCGAGCGTCATCGAACCCGTGGCGGCAACCCAGCCGATCACCGGGGGAAACGCTCCCGCAGCGCCGCCGATCACGATATTCTGCGGTGTCAGGCGCTTGAGCCACATCGTGTAGATCACGACATAGAAAAAGATGGTAAAGGCAAGAAACGCGCCCGCGAACCAGTTGGTCGCCAAGCCCAGCATGATCACCGACAGGCCCGACAGGGCAAGGCCCAGCGCCATCGCCTCGCCGGGTTCGACCTTGCCCGACGGGATCGGACGACCCTTGGTGCGCTTCATTACCTTGTCGATATCCGCATCCCACCACATGTTCAGCGCACCCGAGGCGCCGCCGCCGATGGCGATGAACAGGATCGCGCAGAACCCGACGAAGGGGTGCACGGACACAGGTGCGGCCAGCAGCCCCACCAAGGCGGTGAACACGACAAGCGACATCACCCGCGGCTTGAGCAGCGCGAAATAGTCGCCAAAGCCGGCCTCGTCCGCACGGGGTTGTGCGGCAAGTGTGCTGGCATTGATGCTCGCGTCGGTCATGACAGGTCCTTGTGGTGCGAAAGCTGCGCGAAACCCGCGCAGCCTGTCCTTGGTTTCGATCGGGCCTCAGGCCCTAAGGCGGTCAGTTCGCAGCTATCTGGAACGACGCGGGCAGGCCGGCATATTCTTCCTGCGCCGATTTCAGCCATTCCTCATAGGCTTCTTCGCTGACGACCTTGACGGTGATCGGCATGTAAGCGTGGTCCTTGCCGCACAGCTCGGAACACTGACCGAAATAAATGCCTTCCTTGTCGGCCTTGAACCACAGCTCGGCCAAGCGGCCCGGAATACCGTCCTGCTTGACGCCAAAGGCCGGAATCGTCCACGAATGGATTACGTCGGCCGCGGTGACCTGCATCACGACCACCTTGTTGACGGGCACCACGACGGCGGTGTCGGTGGCCAGCAGCCACTCATCCTCGCTGTAGCCGGCATCAGCCAGCTTGGCGCGCATCGCGTCATCCAGAACGAACGGCGTGACTTCGGCATCGGCCGGACGGGCGCTTTCGTCCAAGGTGGCAGGGTGCCCCAGCAGATAGCTGTCGAAGGCAAATTCGTGATCGACATACTCGTAGGTCCAGTACCACTGGTTGCCGGTCACCTTGATGACGACGTCGCCCTCGGGGATTTCCTGCTGCTTGAACAGAACCGGCAGCGAGAATGCCCCGATGAACACCAGAATCAGGATCGGGCCCAGAGTCCAAGCGATCTCGACCGGGGTGTAGTGCGAGAATCGCGCCGGCGTCGGGTTTGCACGCTGGTTGTAGCGCACGATGCAATAGACCAGCAGGCCTGCGACCAGCAGACAGATCGCGGTGATGATCACCAGAATCATGCCGTCAAGGCGTTGAATCCCTTCGGCCAGGCTGGTGGCCGCGGGCTGGAAACCCATGCCGCCGTCGACCGGCTTGCCGATGATCTCAAGGTCCTGAGCCATGGCGGGAAGGCTGGAGAGGGCTGCGAACACCCCCGAAAGCATCAAAGCATTCTTCATTTTCTGTCCTGATCGTTTGATCTTTGCGTCTCTGGCGAACAGGTGTGAATCGGTCACACCTCTCCCGTTGTCTTTGGCCGCGTTAGAAACCATATTCCGGGGGCTAGATAAAGCAAAATGCTTGCGTCAAACAGACGCTATTTTTGATCTGGATCAAATCCGAAAGGCCGCAACCAATGACTCACGCCCCGTTTCGCCCGTTCGAAACCGTTTTGCCGCAAGACGAGGCGCTGACCGTGCTGCGGTCGGCCACCGATGGCGCCGAGGACGGCGAACTGTTCGTCGAGCGCCGCAAGTCCGAATCTCTTGTCTTTGATGACGGTCGTCTGCGGTCGGCCTCGTACGATGCGTCCGAGGGGTTCGGCCTGCGGGCGGTTCAGGGTGAAGTGGCAGGATATGCCCATTCTACCGACGTATCCATCCCGGCATTGAAACGCGCGGCCGAAACCGCGCGGCTGGCCGTCGGGGATGGTGGAGGGACACTTGCCGCCTCACCGCGAGCGACGAACAAGAAGCTGTACACCGACGAGGACCCGATCGAATCCGCCAGCTTTCCGGTCAAGATCGAGACCCTGCACCAGATCGACAGCTTCGCCCGCGACCTTGATCCGCGCGTTGTTCAGGTAAGCGCGGTGATTGCCGCATCGGTTCAGGAGGTCGAAATCCTGCGCCCCGACGGAACCCTGGTGCGCGACGTACGCCCGATGACGCGGGTCAATGTCTCGGTCATCGTCGAGCAGAACGGCCGCCGCGAGAGCGGATCGGCCGGCGGCGGCGGACGGGTCGGGCTCGACGGGCTGATTGATCCGGCCGATTGGCAAGACAAGGCCCGCGAAGCCTTGCGCATTGCTTTGGTCAACCTTGACGCCGTTCCTGCTCCGGCCGGCGTGATGGAAGTCGCACTGGGCCCCGGCTGGCCTGGCATCCTGTTGCACGAGGCGATCGGCCACGGCTTGGAAGGAGATTTCAACCGCAAGGGCAGTTCGGCCTTCGCCGGGCTGATGGGGCAACGGATCGCCTCCAAGGGCGTGACCGTGGTGGATGACGGGACCATACCCGATCGCCGGGGCTCGATCACCGTGGATGATGAGGGCACGCCCAGTTCGCGCACCGTGCTGATCGAGGACGGGATCCTGACCGGCTACATGCAGGACCGCCAGAATGCGCGCCTGATGGGGGTGACCCCCACCGGCAACGGACGGCGGCAAAGCTATGCGCACAAGCCAATGCCGCGCATGACCAACACGATCATGCTGGGCGGCGATGCCAACCCGGCGGATCTGGTTGCCGAGATCAAGGACGGCATCTGGGCCGTGGGTTTCGGCGGCGGCCAGGTCGACATCACCAACGGCAAGTTCGTGTTCAGCTGCACCGAGGCCTACCGGGTCGAGAACGGCAAGATCGGCGCCCCGGTCAAGGGAGCGACGCTGATCGGCGACGGCCCGTCGGCGCTGAAGCGTATCCGGGGTCTGGGCAACGACATGGCATTGGATCCGGGCATGGGAACCTGCGGCAAGGACGGCCAGTGGGTTCCGGTCGGTGTGGGCCAACCCACAGTATTGATGGATGGCCTGACCGTGGGCGGGTCTGCCGCCTGAGGCGAATCAATGTCGGAGCGGCCTCGGCTCGGTTAACCGGGGCCGCCCTTCCAAACATTTCGCACCCGCGCGGACGCCAGGCAGGAAAAAAAATTTTGTTATCTTTTCAATATTATATCGACAATCACGCCTGAAACACTCGCCTTAACTCCTAAAATTTTTCGAGATTCACGCGCTGTTAACCCGGCCAGCCGTAAACCAGTTCTGCAATCAGGCGGAGCCACGGATGACCGAAGAGCAGCAATCTTCCATTCACCCCCCACTCCCACCCACCACGGAAGAGGACCGGTTTTCTTGGCTTCGTCTGATGCGTTCGCGCAAGGTCGGCCCGGCCACGTTCCGGCGCCTGCTGCACGAACATGGCTCGGCGCAGAATGCGCTGGCCGCGCTGCCGGAAGTGGCACGCGCTGCCGGAGTCAAAGGGTATGAAACATGCCCACCCGGCGTGATCGAGGCAGAGCTCAAGGCCGCAAAAGCCGCCAAAGCGCGGCTTTTGTGCCTTGGCTCGGCCGACTACCCCTCAATGCTGGCGGACTTGTCCGATGCGCCCCCCCTGCTTTGGGCAATTGGGGATACGTCAATCCTGCATCGGAAGATGATTGCCCTTGTCGGGGCTCGGAACTGTTCGTCGTTGGGCGCACGGATGGCCCGCGCACTGGCAGACGGGCTGGGCGCACAAGGCTATGTCGTGGTTTCGGGGTTGGCGCGGGGAATCGATACCGCTGCCCACAAGGCCGCGTTGGAATCTGGAACGGTCGCAGTGATGGCCGGTGGTGTCGACGTCATCTATCCGGCCGAGAACACGGATTTGGCCCGCGATATAGCGCTGCGGGGTCTGCGCCTGTCCGAACAGCCCATGGGCGTCACCCCGCAAGCCCGGCATTTTCCCCGTCGCAACCGGATCATCTCGGGCCTGGCGCAGGCGGTGGTGGTGGTCGAAGCCGCTGCCAAATCCGGCAGTCTGATCACTGCGCGCGACGCTCTGGACCAGGGGCGCGACGTGTTGGCCGTGCCGGGCCATCCGTTCGACGCGCGCGCGGCGGGGTGCAACCTGTTGATCCGCGAAGGCGCCACGCTGGTGCGATCGGTCGACGACGTGATCGAAGCTCTGCCTCCACAGACAACCGATCTGTTCGATGCGTCCGCTTCCCCGCAGCCCGCTCCGGATCACGTGCATCCGATTTCGACCGACGACTTGCAGGGCATAATCCTGTCGCGCCTTGGTCCTTCGCCGGTGGCCGAAGACCAACTGATCCGGGACGTGCAGGTTCCGGCCAGCGCCGTCGGCCCGATTCTGGTCGAACTGGAGCTGGCGGGGCGCATCCAAAGACAGGCGGGCGGGCTGTTGTCTCTGGCCGTCTGACCCGGGTTCGGTTTGTCGTTTCACCGGCTCGCAGCGCACCGGAATTCGGACGCGCAATACAGTGCATTGACAAATCCGCCTTGCCCTCCACATCTTGCACGGCCATACATGCCGCCCAATCCGTCGAGCGAGGTTTTAGACTAAATGCCTGTAGTTGTTGTAGAATCCCCGGCCAAGGCAAAAACGATCAACAAATATCTCGGCCCCGACTACACGGTTCTGGCTTCGTACGGCCATGTTCGCGACCTGCCTCCGAAAGACGGATCGGTCGATCCGGACCACGATTTTTCCATGAAATGGGAGGTCGCCGCCGACAGCCGCAAACACGTCAAGGCCATCGCGGATGCGCTCAAGGATGACAACGCGCTGATCCTGGCCACCGACCCCGACCGCGAGGGCGAGGCGATCAGCTGGCACCTGCAGGAGGCGCTGACCAAACGCCGCTCGATCAAGAAGGACACCGAGGTTCGGCGCGTGACCTTCAACGCCATCACCAAGGATGCGGTGACCAAGGCGATGCAGAACCCGCGCGAGGTCGACATGCCTCTGGTCGAGGCCTATCTGGCCCGGCGCGCACTGGACTATCTGGTCGGCTTCAACCTGTCGCCGGTTCTGTGGCGCAAACTGCCCGGCGCGAAATCGGCCGGACGCGTGCAATCAGTCTGCCTGCGCCTGATCGTCGAGCGCGAGATGGAGATCGAGGCGTTCAAGCCCGTCGAATACTGGTCGGTCAAGGCGCTGTTCGAAACGCCGCGCGGCCAAACCTATGAGGCGCGGCTGGTCACGCTGGCCGGCAAGAAGCTGGACAAGCATGACATCGCCAACGCCACCCAGGCCGAACTGGCAGTGCAGGCCATCACCAGCCGCGCGCTGAGCGTGACCTCGGTCGAGGCCAAGCCGGCCGCGCGCAACCCCAGCGCTCCGTTCATGACCTCGACCCTGCAGCAGGAAGCCAGCCGCAAGTTCGGTATGGGCGCGCGCCACACGATGCAGGTGGCCCAGCGTTTGTACGAGGCCGGGCACATTACCTATATGCGAACCGACGGCATCGACATGGCGCCCGAGGCCGTCGCGGCCACGCGGGACGCGATCAAGGACCGGTTCGGTGCCGAATACGTGCCGGACAGCCCGCGCATGTACAAGAACAAGGCCAAGAACGCGCAGGAAGCGCACGAATGCATCCGGCCCACGGACATGACCAAGGATGCGGCCGCCGTGAAACTGTCGGATGACGATCAGCGCAAGCTGTACGATCTGATCTGGAAACGTACGATCGCCTGCCAGATGGCGGCCGCGCGGCTGGAACGCACCACCGTCGAAATCGGCAGCGATGACGGTCAGGTCGGCCTGCGCGCCACCGGTCAGGTCGTGCTATTCGACGGCTTCATGCGCGTCTACGAGGAAGGCCGCGACGATGTCGAGGACGAGGATGACAAGCGTCTGCCCCAGATCATGCAGGGTGATCCGGCGCGCTTTGCCAAGACCACGCTGAAGGATCAGTTTGACAAGGCCACCGCCGACGGCGCGGACAAGAAGGCCATCCTGTCGGACAACCAAGCAGTTCTGGCGCTGCAACACCACACCCAGCCGCCGCCGCGCTATACCGAGGCGACCCTGGTCAAACGGATGGAAGAACTGGGTATCGGGCGACCCTCGACCTATGCCTCGATCGTCACCACGATTCAGGACCGCGGTTACGTGCGCAAGGACAAGAACCGCCTGATCCCCGAGGAAAAGGGCCGGATCGTCACGATCTTCTTGCTGAATTTCTTCCGTCAGTATGTGGGGTATGAATTCACCGCCAACCTCGAAGAGCAGCTGGACGAGGTGAGCGCCGGCGCCCGCGACTACAAGGACCTGCTATCCAAGTTCTGGCGCGATTTCTCGGCCGCGATCGCCGAGACGTCCGAGTTGCGGATTTCAGAAGTGCTCGACAAGCTGGACGAGGCGCTGGCCCCGCAGCTGTACCCCCCGCGCGAGGATGGCTCGGATCCGCGCATCTGCCCCAAATGCGGGGTCGGACGGCTGCACCTGAAAACCTCGCGGACCGGCGGATTCGTGGGCTGCGGGAACTATCCCGAATGCACCTATACCCGCCCCATCGCCGGTGAAGGCGCCGAGGGCGAGGAACGTCTGCTGGGCATGGATGGCGAAGATGAGATCTGGCTGAAATCCGGACGCTTCGGCCCCTATGTCCAGCGCGGCGAAGCCACGCCCGAGAACAAGAAACCGCCGCGCGCCTCTTTGCCGAAGGGCTGGAACAAGGATGCCATGGACCTTGAGAAGGCGCTGACCCTTCTGAGCCTGCCGCGCGAGATTGGCGAACACCCCGAGGGCGGTATGATCAGCGCCAATTTCGGGCGCTTCGGTCCCTATATCATGCACCAGCTACCGGACGAGGCGAAGCCGGTCTACGCCAATCTCAAGGATCCCAACGACGTGTTCGAAATCGGCATGAACCGGGCCGTCGAACTGTTGGCGGAAAAGCGCGCCAACCCCGGGCGGCGGGGACGGGCTGCGGCCAAACCGCTGAAGGAACTGGGCGAGCATCCCGATGGCGGCGCGATCCAGGTTCTGGACGGGCGCTATGGGCCTTATGTGAAGTGGGAAAAGGTCAACGCGACCCTGCCCAAGGACATCAAGCCCGAGGACGTTACGCCCGAAATGGCGGTGGAACTGGTCAATGAGAAGGCGGCCAAGAAAGGCACCCGCAAAAAGGCCGCGCCCAAGAAGAAAGCCACCAAGAAGAAAGCCAGCTGATCCAGGCCCCCGCGGGCGGTTAGGTAGAAATACCACCCGCCCGCAGGTTTCATTGACTTCCCAATGACGTGGCGGCACAACCTGCCCATCACCATGTCATTGGGGGAGTTTTCCATGAAGAAAGTCTATGCCAATGCCACCGAGGCCCTCGATGGGATACTTCGGGATGGCATGCTGATCGCGGCCGGCGGGTTCGGCCTGTGCGGCATTCCCGAATTGCTGCTGCAGGCGATCAAGGAGTCGGGCGTGAAGGATCTGACCTTTGCCTCGAACAACGCAGGCGTCGACGATTTCGGCATCGGCATTCTGCTGCAGACGCGGCAGGTCAAGAAGATGATCAGCTCGTATGTCGGTGAGAACGCCGAATTCATGCGCCAGTACCTGTCGGGCGAGCTTGAGCTGGAATTCACCCCACAAGGTACCTTGGCCGAGCGCATGCGCGCCGGCGGCGCGGGTATCCCGGGCTTCTATACGAAGACCGGCGTCGGCACCGTGATCGCCGAGGGCAAGGAGCACAAGGAGTTCAACGGCGAGACCTACATCCTCGAGGAGGGGATCTTTGCCGATCTGGCCATCGTCAAGGCATGGAAAGCCGACGACACCGGCAACTTGGTGTTCCGCAAGACCGCCCGCAACTTCAACGTGCCGGCGGCGACCTGCGGCAAGATCTGCGTGGCCGAGGTCGAAGAGATCGTGCCGCGCGGTTCGCTGGATCCCGACTGCATCCACCTGCCCGGCATCTATGTGCACCGGGTCATTCAAGGTCAGCACGAGAAGCGCATAGAACAGCGCACCACCCGCAATAAGGAGGAAGCGTAATGCCTTGGGATCGCAATCAGATGGCCGCGCGTGCGGCCGAGGAACTGGAAGACGGCATGTATGTGAACCTCGGCATCGGAATTCCGACGCTGGTGGCGAACTATGTGGGCGACAAGGACATCACCCTGCAATCGGAAAACGGCATGCTGGGCATGGGCCCCTTCCCCTATGAGGGCGAAGAAGACCCCGACCTGATCAACGCTGGCAAGCAGACCATCACCGAACTGCCCCGCACCGCCTATTTCGACAGCGCCACGTCTTTTGCCATGATCCGCGGCGGCAAGATCGCGGCGGCGATTTTGGGCGCGATGGAGGTCGACGAGAAGGGCGATCTGGCCAACTGGATGATTCCGGGCAAGCTGGTCAAGGGCATGGGCGGCGCGATGGACCTGGTGGCCGGGGTCGGACGGGTCATCGTGGTGATGGACCACACCAACAAGCACGGCGACAGCAAGGTGCTGAAGGAATGCACCCTGCCGCTGACCGGCAAGGGCGTGGTTGACCGCATCATCACCAACCTGGGCGTGCTGGACGTCGTCGAAGGCGGCCTGAAGATCGTAGAACTGGCCGATGGCGTCACCGAAGAAGACATGCGCGCGGCGACCGAGGCGACCATCGTCGCTTGACCCGGTTGGCGTTGGGAATTGAAAAGGCCCGCGATTGCGCGGGCCTTTTTCACTTCATGGTCTGAAACACGCAACCGTCGGAAACAAGATCGGGAGGTGTGGCGCACAAGGCGCGGGCGACCTGGAACGCCGCCAGCACCTTGGGCACATAGTCGCGGGTTTCAGCGTAAGGCGGCACGCCATTGTGTTTGCGCACTGCGCCCTCCCCCGCGTTGTAACCGGCCAGCACGAGGATCGGATCGCTCCCGAACTCTCCCATCAACCAGTCGAGATATTTCACGCCACCGGCAATGTTCTGCTCCGGCAGCATGCTGTCGGTCACCCCGAACCGCTTGGCGGTGGCGGGCATCAGCTGCATCAACCCCTGCGCCCCGGCCGAGCTGACGGCCGTCTCGCGTCCGCCGGACTCCACCGACATCACCGCCAGCACCAGAGCGGGCGATACCTTGGTGCCCACGGTCGAGCGCAGGATATCCACGCCGCGCTGCTCGACGATGCGCTGCAGTGTTTGAAGCCGCGGCGAAGCGACCCCGACCGTTGCCAGCGCCTGAAGCGCTGGATCCAGCCTTCCCGGACCAGCCTGGGCCATGTCAGGCGAAATCCTCGCCCAGAAGGCCTTGTATGCACCTTCGGGCGTTTTCTCGGGCTGGATCTGCGGAAGGTTGGCCGCCGGTACTTTGGTGCGGGCAATGATGTCGGGAACGACAAGCGTGGCGCCCGTGCTGGGGGCCGACGGCGCCTTGGCGTGTTCCTCGGCCGATATCTGGACGGTGACATGCGGACGCGTGCCCGGCTTGGGCGCCTTGATCCGTTTGTAGACACCGCGCGGTTCGATGTCGGTGGCCTGGGCCGGTGCAACGAAAGCTGCTGCAAACGCCAAAACGCCGGCGCATGTCAGTACGCTCGGGATTCTCATCTTACCTGCCTCTTCTTCTTTTGGCGTTGATTTGTTACGCGAATCCGCGCTGCGGGCCAGAAAAACCACATGAATTGGGGCGTTTTTGCCTCATTTGCCGCAATTTTGCATCGGAATACTCCCCGCCCCGAAGATATGAGAAAATTTTTTTTGTTATAATTCAGCGCGTTGAAAGAAAAATGACTAAAAAGTTAAGCGCGCGGAAGAAAATCATCTGTTTGGCCCAAATCCTGCCATGCGGGCAAGGCAAACATAACGCCATACCGAGACGGTCATGAGCAGACTGAGAGAGGACGCTCTGGAAAGACCCCGAGGTTTTATTAGCTTAGTGATCCTTTAGGAGGGACGTAACATGATCAAGCTCTTCAAGAAATTCCGCAACGACGAAAGCGGCGCCGTGACTGTTGACTGGGTCGTTCTGACCGCGGCCGTCGTGGGCCTGGGCACCGTTGCCTACACGCAGATCTCGGGCGGCGCGACCGGCCTGGCCACCAACGTGAACAGCGCTCTGAGCGGTGCAACCGTTTCGACCGGCACCAACGCCGGCGCAGCCGGTGGTATCACCACCGCAGGCACCGGCACCGGCGGCAGCTAAGCCCCGAAACATGCATTCTGGGCCGCGCCAAACTGGCGCGGCCTTTTTTTTAACCATAACGTAGGACTTCGTGTGTTGAACCGAGCATAGTTCCCCGCCCGGCCAACCTGCTGTCCGCCATGGACGGGCAGCCGGGTTGCACGAGGAGACGAAAGCAACGGTATGGTCGGCACCTGCTGCGCGGTTCGCGCAAGACACGGGACGCCGACGGTTAAGGGGTATACACAATGATCCGCTTTGCAAAAAAATTCATTCGCGATGAAGACGGCGCCGTCACAGTTGATTGGGTTGTCATAACCGCGCTGGTCGTGGGACTGTCGATGGTGACATATCTGGTCATTCAAACGGCCACCACCAACATGGGTGGCAACGTTGACACCGCTTTGAGCGGTTCAACCGTCAGCACTGGCACCAGCGCTGGAGGGAACGGCGGAATCGTGACCGCGGGCACCAGCGGAAGTTGAGGCCTCGAAACACTTCCCGGGTGAGTCTCGGGCATTGCCAAGGTTGACCAGACAGAATTTCGCGCGGCGCTTTGCTGCGCGGGGACGTCACTTGGAGCGTTTCCCCAACAACCCTGGCGAAAATCCGGAATTTGTCCCACATTTCGACACAATTCCGATTTATCAAATATGCTGTTTCAATGTCTTGTTTGGGCCGATACACGTGCGACCAACAAAATAAAGAGGTGAACGCATGCGAGCTGTTTTTGGACTTGTCCTGATCATCGGGGTCGCCCTAGCTGGTGGCGCGGTGTACATGGCCCGAAATTACATTGCCGAGTATCAAAACGCACTGGCCCGGGAAAAACAGGCGGCTCAAGAGGCGCTCGCGAATGCCAAAGTCAACGTGGTGCCAACCGTGGGCGTCATCGTCTCGACTCGCAAACTGAAATATGGTGAACCGCTGACCACCGAGGATGTGCGCGTGGTCGAATGGCCCGAAAACGCGATTCCCGAAGGCACGTTCACCGACATGACCGCGCTGTTCCCCGAAACGGGCCAGAACGAGCGGTTCGTTTTGCGTGCGATGGAAAAGGACGAGGCCATCATGGCGGTGAAGATCACCAAACCGGGTGAACCAGCCGGCCTGACCTCGTTGCTGGAAAAGGGCAAACGCGCCTTTGCCATCAGTGTGGACGTGGCCTCGGGCGTTTCGGGCTTCCTGCGCCCCGGGGATGTGGTCGATGTGTACTGGACCGGGTCGTTGCGGGGCGCGGTCGAGGGCGCGAACGGCGAGATCACGCGCCTGATCCAGCCGAATATCGAATTGATCGCCGTCGACCAGACGGCCGGTTCCGACGTGACGGGCACGACCATTGCCCGTACGGTGACGGTGGCCGCCACCCCCGAACAGATCGCGGCGCTGGCGCAGGCGCAAAACACCGGGCGGCTGTCGCTGGCTTTGGTGGGCGTACAGGATGAAACCGTCGCAAGCGCCATCGAAATGGACCAGCGTAAGCTGTTGGGCATCAAGGAGAGCGCACCAGCTCCGGTCAAGCAAGAGGAGAAGGTCTGCACCATTCGGACCCGCCGGGGCGATCAGATCGTAGAGACGCCGATCCCCTGCACAAACTGATGCTTGCTCAATAGCTTGCCAGCCAAATTCGGAATGAAGCCGCGCTTTGTGCGCGGCTTCTCTCGTTTTGGTTGTTGCCCATTCTCCACATAAGGAAAATTCCGGAAACCCTTGATTATTGCAATAAAACCCGAATTCGCGCACAGTTCGCCATCATAGGGCAATAGACCCACAAAAAACTGAGTGGTGATCGGAGAGGCAGGTCACATGACATTTCGTTCCTGGATTGGCGCAACCCTTTTGGGGGTAGCGCTTGTTACGAGCCCGGCCGGCTTCGATGCCGCTTGGGCCGAAAATCTTCGCGTGGTCAAGAAAGGTACGGCGGAAACGCTGGATGTGCCGATCAACCGCGCCATCGTGGTTGAAAGCGAAACACCTTTCGCGGAGCTCAGCATCGCGAATGCGGGCATCGCGGATATTTCGTCGCTTTCGGACCGCACCATCTATGTGTTGGGCAAGGCGCCCGGCATGACGACGCTGACCTTGTTCGACGGCGCCGGCAATCTGATCACCAATGTGAGTGTTCGGGTCGCACCGGACGTGACCGAATTCAAAGAGCGCCTGAGGCAGATTCTGCCAAACGAACCGATCGAGGTGCGCACCGCCAATGACGGGATCGTGCTGTCTGGCACGGTTTCCAGCTCGGCCAAGCTGGCGCGGGCACTGGAACTGGCCGAGCGCTACGCCCCCGAACGCGTATCGAACCTGATGAATGTCGGTGGTGTGCAGCAGGTCATGCTGAAGGTCCGCTTTGCCGAAATGAACCGCTCGGTGGCCAAGAACCTGTCAGCCTCACTGGGCTTTGGCGGCGGTGACGTGACCGGCGGCATCAACACTCTGAACAACCAGCCCGCCCTGACCAATGCCTTGGCCAACAGAATTCCGGTGGCCCAGTCCAATACGGGCGCCATCCTGTTCGGCTTCGGCGCGGGGTCGACCCAGGTTCGCCTGCTGCTCGAAGCGCTGGAAGCCAAAGGCTTGGCCCGCAGCTTGGCCGAACCGAACCTGTCGGCCCTGTCCGGCCAGGAGGCGACGTTCCTCGCCGGTGGCGAGGTTCCGATTCCCGTACCGCAGGATGACGGCGTGGTTGCCATCGAATACAAGGCCTTCGGCGTCGAGATCGACTTTGTGCCGCGGGTCGTTGACGGTGACCTGATCAACCTCGAGATGGCCGCGTCGGTGTCCAGCATCGACACCGGCTCGAACTTCACCATCAACGGCGACAACGTTCCCAGTTTCATCACGCGCCAGACCAGCACGACGGTTGAACTGCGCGACGGAGAAAGTTTTGCGATCGCGGGCCTGATCCAGGACGACTTTACCGACCTGAGCAATCAGATCCCCTGGCTGGGCGACGTTCCGGTGCTGGGCGCGTTGTTCCGAAGCGCCGAATACCAGCGCGAGCAGAGCGAACTGGTGATCATCATCACCGCGCATCTTGTGTCGCCGACGCGCGGCGAAGCGCTGGCCTTGCCCACGGATCGGGTCAAACCGCCAAGCGAATTCGACCTTTTCGTCAATGGTCGTGTAGCCCGCACCGAGCGCACGGGCAACGGCGCGGCGTCGGAAGTTGCCAAACAGGATTTCGGCAGCTCCTACGGCTATGTCCTGGACTGATAGGGAGGACAGACCAATGCAAAAGTGGATGATCACACTGGGTCTTGCAGTCGCGGTTGCCAACTGCACCCGAGAAGCCGGCTACGAGATCGACCAGGGCGCCTTTGGCAATGCGACCCTAAACAACGTTCAGGTCATGAACGGCGAGTTGTCCTATGGCCAGATCCTGGCTCAGCGCTTCGCGGCCGAGGTCCCGACCCAAATCAACTTTGCCTTCGACAGCGCCCAGTTGGACGAGTCGGCGCGCCGGATCCTCTTGCAGCAGGCCAACTGGATCAAACAGTTCCCCGAAGCCCGGTTCCGCGTCTATGGACACACGGATGCGGTCGGCTCGCAGAGCTACAACTACAACCTGGGTCTGCGCCGCGCGAATGCGGCGGTGAATTTCCTTGTTCAGCAGGGGATCTCACGCGCGCGCCTCGAGGCGTTGGTGTCGTTCGGCAAGACCAAGCCTTTGGTGGCGACACCGAATCGCGACCGCCGCAACCGGCGCACCGTGACCGAGGTATCCGGCCTTGTGGACCGCCATCCCAACATCCTGGATGGGAAATATGCCGAGGTCATCTATCGCGAGTATGTCGAAAGCGCGACCTACCCGAGCAAGTTGAGCCGCGAGACGGCGCTGGGCGAGACCAGCGAACAATAATTAGAAATCGGGCGACATCGTCGCCCGTTTCCCTACAATTGGTTTTTTTGCGCCCCATTCTTGCCCCAGTTCCAAGCGACATTGTGAACAATTGGGTGACCTGCGGCCGAAATTGGCCGCAACAGGGCGACAGCAAACCGACACACGATTCTCGACCGTATCGACGTTTGCTGCGCTCCTACGACGAGGATTGTGTTAATGACGAGCGCCACGCCGCAAAATGATGATACCGCCATTCTGGCATGTACGATCAGCCGGGACGTGCAGAACTTCGACCTGCTGATCGAGGACATGGAAACCGCCCTGGGTGAACGCTGGGGTGATCTTGGTTTTGCCGAAGCGCTTGCCTTTTTCAACCAACCCGAAGCCGAATCCCTTCAATTCGTGGCTCTGGCCATCGATGGCGAGGATGAAGACGATCTGACGCTGATGGGCGAGATCATCACGAAGGCCAAGGACAAAAACATCAAGGTTGTTCTGATCGCCGAAGACGTCACGCCGGCGGCGCTGCATCAACTGCTGCGCAAGGGGGCGGACGAGTTCGTTCCCTACCCTCTGCCGGAAAACGAGTTGCAAGAAGCCATCGACCGTATGAACCAGCCCGATCCCGAACCGGTGCCGCAACCAACCGCCGTGCCGCTGGCGGCCGGGTCGCCGAAGGAAGGCGCGCTTCTGGTGGTTCAAGGATTGGCCGGCGGCGTCGGCGCCACGACCATGGCGGTGAACCTTGCCTGGGAACTTGCGACCGTTTCGGGCAAGGATGCCCCTCGGGTCTGCCTGATCGACCTTGATCTTCAGTACGGGACCGTATCGACCTATCTGGATCTTCCCCGCCGCGAAGCCGTGTTCGAGATGCTGTCGGACACCGCCGCCATGGATGATGACGTGTTCGCACAGGCGCTGCAGAAATTTGATGACAAGCTCGACGTGCTGACGGCCCCGTCGGACATGGTGCCGCTGGACCTGCTCACGCCCGAAGATATTCAGCGCGTGATCGACATGGCCCGCAAACACTATGACTACGTTCTGATCGACATGCCCAAGACGCTGGTGCATTGGTCCGAAACGGTGTTGCAGGCTGCACATGTGTATTTCGCCCTAATCGAACTCGACATGCGCTCGGCCCAGAACGCGCTGCGTCTCAAGCGGGCGCTTCAGGCCGAGGAACTGCCCTTCAACAAGTTGCGTTTCGCGCTGAACCGCGCGCCGAAATTCACCGATCTCAATGGCAAGAGCCGGGTCAAGCGCATGGGCGAAAGCCTGGGCATTTCAATCGACCTGCAGCTGCCGGATGGTGGCAAACCGGTTCTTCAGGCCGGCGATCACGGATTGCCGCTGGCCAATTCCGCCGCCAAGAACCCGCTGCGTCGGGAAATCGCCAAACTTGCTCAGTCATTGCACAGCCTCGGCAGCAACAGCGCCGAGGCCGCATAATCACAGCCCCCAAGGGGAGGAGCCGCCGTGTTTTCACGATACAAGAAGCAACCAGCCGCTCAGCCGGTGGCCACGCCGACCGAGACCGCCAAGTCTCCGGAAGCACCTGCGAGCTCGGCCCAGCCGTCATCTTCGACGGCCGTCGCGCGCAAGCCCGCGGTCAAAAAACAGGGCGAAGTCAAGGGAATGGACCGCGAGCGCAAGCGCAAAGAGCGTCTGAGCGAAATCAAGATCGAGCTGCATCGCGAGCTTCTGGAAAACCTGAACCTGGCTGCGCTGGAAAACGCGTCCGAGGCGGAACTTCGGGCCGAGATCAGCGCCATCGCAAGCGAAGTCCTGGAAGCCAAGAACATCGTTCTTAACCGCGAAGACCGCTCGCAGCTGAACAAAGAGCTGTATGACGAGGTGACCGGACTCGGTCCTCTGGAAACGCTGCTGCAGGACGACACGGTCAGCGATATTCTGGTCAACGGCCCGCATCAGATCTTTGTCGAACGGTTCGGCAAGCTAGAGTTGAGCGACGTCACCTTCAAGGATGAAAAGCACCTGATGCGGATCATCGACAAGATCGTGTCGGCCGTGGGCCGGCGTGTCGATGAGTCGAACCCCTATGTCGACGCCCGCCTGGCAGATGGGTCGCGTTTCAACGCAATGGTCCCCCCTATCGCGGTGGATGGATCGCTGGTGTCGATCCGGAAATTCAAGAAAGACAAGCTCAGCATCGACGACCTTGTGAAATTCGGCGCCTTTACCGAGGAAATGGCCGCTTATCTTCAGGCCGCGGTGTCCACCCGCCTGAACATCATCGTGTCGGGTGGTACCGGCTCGGGTAAGACCACCACGCTGAACGCTTTGTCCAGCTTCATCGACGATGCCGAACGCATCCTGACCATCGAGGACACGGCGGAACTGCAGCTGCAGCAGACCCATGTTGGCCGGATGGAAAGCCGCCCGCCCAACGTGGAAGGCAAGGGCGAAGTCAGCCCGCGCGACTGTCTAAAGAACGCCCTGCGGATGCGCCCCGACCGCATCATCGTCGGCGAGACACGCGGCGCCGAGGTGATCGACATGTTGCAGGCCATGAACACCGGCCACGACGGCTCGATGACCACGATCCACGCCAACTCGGCCCGCGACGGTATCTCGCGTCTGGAAAACATGATCGCGATGGCCGGGATCGAAATGCCGATCAAGGCCGTGCGCAGCCAGATCGCAAGCGCCGTGAACCTGATCGTGCAGGCCAGCCGCCTGCAGGACGGCTCGCGCCGCATGACCTCGATCACCGAGATTACAGGCATGGAAGGTGACGTGATCTCGATGCAGGAAATCTTTCGTTTTCAACGCGTTGGCCTGACACCCGACAACAAGATCATCGGTCACTTCACGGCCACGGGCGTACGCAGCCACTATTCGGAACGGTTCCGTCTTTGGGGGTATGACCTGCCCGCATCGATCTATGAACCGACGACCATGTAGGAGAGCCGGACATGCAACTGCCTACCGAGGCGCTCATCTATGTCGCGATCTTCGTCGGGGTTTTGGCGCTGGTCGAGGGCATCTATCTGGTGGCTTTCGGCAAGTCCATCAGCCTGAACAGCAAGGTCAATCGCCGTCTGGACATGCTTGACAAGGGTGTCGGCCGCGAACAGGTGCTGGAACAGCTGCGCAAGGAAATGCAGCAGCACATGAAATCGCAGAGCATCCCGCTCTACTCCCTGTTGGCCGACAAGGCGCAAAAGGCAGCGATCGCCTTCAGCCCGCGCCAATTGATCATGATGATGGCCCTGCTGTCGATCGTTGCCTTCATGGGGCTGAGCATCGGCACCCGCACCGAGACACTGTTGCGGGTTGCGCTGTCGGTGGCGATCGGGGTCGGTGCGGTCTATGCTTGGGTGAACAGCAAGGCCAAAAAGCGGATGGCCATGCTGGAGGAACAACTGCCGGATGCGGTCGAACTGATGGTGCGCTCGCTGCGGGTGGGCAACCCGTTCGTATCGTCCGTCCAGATCGTCGCCAACGAGGTCGAGGACCCGTTGGGTACCGAATTTGGTGTGATCGCCGACGAATGCGCCTATGGCCGCGACGTGGGCGAAGCGCTCAAGGACATGGCCGAGCGTCTGGACATGCAGGACCTTCGCTTCTTGGCCGTTGCGGTGGGTATTCAACAGCAGTCCGGCGGCAACCTGGCCGAAATCCTTGCCGGTCTTGCCAAGGTGATCCGGGCCCGCTTCCGTCTGTTTCGGCGCGTCAAGGCCATCACCGCCGAGGCACAATGGTCGGGCAAGTTTCTGTCAGGGTTCCCTGTCGGCTGCCTGCTGTTTATCCTGGTGAAGGACCCAAATTATTATGACTCGGTCCTTGATCACCCGTGGTTCATCCCGGCCTGCTTCGTTGTCGGCATCATGCTGACCTTGAACCTGATCGTGATGCGCATACTCACCAACATCAAGGTCTGAAGGGGCAAGCATGGAAATCCTGAACCAAATCAATGATTTTCTGACCCAGCAGTTGGGAGAGTTCGGGCCGCTGATCGTCGTGGGCGTGCTGGGCCTGTTCATGATCCTAATCACCATCCCCATTCTGCTGAACCAGCCCGAAGACCCCCTGAAGAAGCTGCAGCGCGCCAACGCGGCGCCCAAGCGCGAAAAAAAGAGCAAAAAGGACCAGCTGCGCAATTCAAGCCGCAACGAACAGCTGGAGAAATTCGCCAACTTTCTTGAGCCGAAGGACCAGGAAGAATATTCCGCCATGGAACTCAAGCTGCGTCAGGCCGGTTACCGGTCGAAGGACGCGGTTCGGTTCTTCCATTTTGCGCAGTTCGCTTTGGGAATTTCCGGCATCATCATCGGGGTGTTGCTGGTCACCGTGTTCAACAACGGGCAGGAATTTACCGGCCAGCAGATGATGATCCGCGTGCTGGTGCCCGGTGCCATCGGCTATTACATCCCCAAATACTGGATCACGCGCCGCATCGAAGAACGCAAAGAAGCCATCACCGCCGGCTTCCCCGATACGCTTGACCTGATGCTTGTCTGCGTGGAAGCGGGTCAGTCGCTGGATCAGGCCATCGTTCGCGTGGCGTCCGAAATGCAATCATCCTATCCGGAAATCGCCCAGGAATTTGAAACCGTTGCCTACGAAATGAAGGCGGGCAAGGACAAGGACACGGTTCTACGCGACTTCGGCACCCGCTGCGGCGTGCAGGACGTCAGCTCGTTCGTGACCGTGATGATCCAATCGGCGACTTTCGGCACCTCGATCGCCGATGCATTGCGGGTCTATGCGGGCGAGATGCGTGACAAGCGGGTTATGCGCGCGGAAGAGGCCGCAAACAAGTTGCCAACCAAAATGACGCTTGCCACAATGATGCTGACGGTCCCGCCGCTGCTGATCATTCTGATCGGGCCTTCGGCCAAGGGGATCATGGACTTTACGAACATGAGCAAATAGCCGGATGCAGACGTCGCTGCTTCGCGTCACAAGAACAGGGATTTTCATCCTGACAACCACCGCGGCCGCATCCGCGGTGGTTTCGTGTACCGAGACAGGCCTGACCCAAGGCCCCTACCCCCCGGGGATCGACCCCAAGGGCGGCCCGGTCGACGAAGTTGCCGTCGGCAACCGCCTGATGGCCGCCGGAGAATACGAACTGGCGCTGGAGTCTTTCACCCGCGCGGCGCTGGTCGAAGGGATGACCGCCGAGATCCTGACCTCGATCGGCACCGCCAATCTTGGGCTCAGGCGTCTTGGCCAGGCGGAACCGCTGTTGCGCGAAGCCGTGGAGAAAGACCCGGAATGGCCGATCGCCTGGAACAATCTGGGCGTGTTGCTGATGGAAACCGGTGAATATGCCGAAGCCTCGCAGGTGTTCCAACGGGCCTATGCGCTGGACAATGGCGAAAGTGACGCAATCCGGGACAATCTGCGCTTGGCACTCGCAAAAATGGAAAATCCTGTTAATAATACTACGCAAGAACAAGAATTCCGGCTTGAGCAACAAGGGGATGGGGCATTCCTGTTGCGCAGGAACCGATAACAGAGGCACGAGCAGCAAGGGACGCAAAAATGCGCCACAGCTTTCTGATTCCCACAGTCGCGGCATGCGGGCTGATCTTGACGGCCTGCGCCAAGGAAACCGAGCAGGAAAAGGTCGAACGCACGTTCCAGGAAGTGAACGTCATCGACGAGACCAACCTGAACGACGTGATGTTGAATGCGTCGAACCCGGACGAGGCCGTCACCTATTTCCAGGGCGCCGCCAGCAAGAACCCCGACCGGATCGACCTGCAGCGTGGGCTGGCCATTTCTCTGGTTCGCGCCAAACGCAGCACCGAAGCCGCGGTCGCGTGGAAACGCGTGACCACGATGCCCGGTGCCACCAGCGCTGACAGGGTGGAATATGCGGATGCGCTGGTCCGCAGCGGAAACTGGAAAGATGCCAAGGCAGTCCTTGATTCCGTGCCGCCGACGCACGAGACTTTTAAGCGATACCGCCTCGAAGCCTTGGTCGCCGATGCCAACAAGGATTGGAAACGCGCCGATCATTTCTATGAGACTGCCGTGGGTCTGACGACCCGACCGGCCGGTGTCATGAACAATTGGGGGTATTCCAAACTGAGCCGCGGCCAGTATGCCGAAGCCGAGCGGCTGTTCACCGAGGCCATCCGCCAGGACAAAAACCTGTTCACCGCCAAGAACAATTTGGTCTTGGCCCGAGCCGCACAGGGCAACTATTCCATGCCCGTGATTCCCATGACCCAGGCTGAACGGGCCGAGTTGTTGAACACGATGGCGATCTCGGCCGTCAAGCGCGGCGACGTGAACCTGGCAAAGAACCTGTTCCGCGAGGCCATCGCGACGCACCCGCAGTATTTCGACGAGGCGGTGCGATCGTTGCGCGCACTCGAGGAAGCCTGATAGATGACCATCCCTTCTGCCGCGGCACTGTGGTTCTTGCCCTTTGTCCTGCCCATTTGCCTGTATGTCGCCTTTACCGACATGCGTGAGATGCGCATCAAGAACCACGCGGTCGTCGCCTTGGCGGCCGTGTTCGCGGTGGTGGGCCTGATCGCGGTTCCACCCTGGTCGGGCGATTGGCTGCCCGGAACGCTTGGCCCGCTGTCCTTTTCGCTGCCGGTCTACGCCTGGCAGTTGTATCACCTGATCGTAGTCCTGTTTCTTGGCATCCTGCTGAACGCCGCAGGCGTCATGGGGGCCGGTGACGCCAAATTCTGCGCCGCCGCCGCCCCCTATGTTTGGTTGGGCGACCTTCTGTCGGTTGCCGCCATCCTGATGGCCACGGTCTTGGCAGCGTTCACGACCCACCGACTGGCGAAACATTCCGGCTTGCGCCGGTTCGCGCCAGAATGGGAAAGCTGGGACCAGGGCAAGAAATTCCCTATGGGTCTGGCGCTTGCCGGGGCTCTGGCCATCTACCTAATTCTCGGCGCCATTTACGGTTCTTAAACCGTCTTTCCTGCGCCGCGCCCGCGCCATTGTGCTGCCACAAAGCTGCGCCAGATTTTCCACATCCGCCCCTTAACGGGGGACTATCGTGTGACATTTTGATGGACGAGCAGCGCTCATGAATATGCAGACCACTTCCGTGATGGCCCCCCCTTCCCCGAAAGGGCTGGAGGAAATGCAGCTTCCGCTGGTGATGATGCGGGACATCCTTCTCAAGACCATCTTCCGCAAGAATGTCGACACGGTCACACAGATTTCCCAGGCGGTCTGCTTGCCGGCATCGGTCACGCAGGAACTGGTCGATATCGCCCGCGAACAAAAACTGCTCGAGGCGACCGGCACGCTGAACGCCAACAGCGGAAACGAGATGGGCTATCAACTGACCGATGCCGGCAAGGCGCGGGCGCTGGATGCGCTGAGCCAGTCCGAGTATTTCGGCGCTATGCCCGTGCCGCTGGATGTCTATCGCGAACAGGTCAAGCGCCAGTCGATCCGCAACATCCAAGTCACCCGCGAGCAACTGACCAGCGCCATGGGTCATCTTGTCCTGCCCGACAGCCTTCTGGACCATCTGGGGCCGGCGGTCAGCGCTGGCCGGTCGATCCTGATGTATGGTCCGCCGGGCAACGGTAAGTCCTCAATCTCGAACGGGATTCGCGATGCGTTGGGCGACAATGTTTATGTGCCGCGCGCGATCGAATATGCCGGCCAGGTGATTACCGTCTATGATCCGATCGTGCACAACGCGATCGAAGACGAACCCGACGACCCCAACAGCCTGCGCCGCCGCAAGCGGTTCGACTCGCGCTATGTTAAATGTGAACGCCCCACGGTGATCACCGGCGGTGAACTGTCGCTGAGCATGCTGGACCTGGTCTACAACCCTACGGCACGCACCTATCAGGCGCCGCTGCAGCTGAAATCGACCGGCGGCATCTTCATCGTGGACGACCTTGGCCGCCAGGCCGAGCCGCCGCAGGCCCTGATCAACCGGTGGATCGTTCCGCTGGAAGAAGGCAAGGACATTCTGGGTCTTCAGTCTGGTGAAAAGTTCGAGGTGCCCTTCGACACGCTGGTCATCTTCTCGACCAACTTTCACCCCAACGAGATCTTCGACCAGGCCGCGCTGCGCCGGATCTTCTTCAAGATCAAAATTGACGGCCCGAACCAGGAAAACTTCCTGAAGATCTTTGCCATGGTCGCCCGCAAGCGCGGAATGCCGCTGGACGAGGCCGCCCTGGTGCATCTGTTGAAAGTCAAATACCCGACCATCAACAATGTTTATGCGAACTATCAGCCGATCTTCCTGATCGACCAGATGATCTCGATCTGCGAGTTCGAGGGCATCCCCTATCAGATGAGCCCCGAATTGATCGACCGCGCCTGGGCGAACATGTTCGTCAAGGACGAGAAAATCGTCAAATAAGACGATCCCAAACCGCATTCCGCTTTGACAACGGGCGGGCTAGTCTGCGCCCATGACGCAGATTCCCGCCCGGATTGACACCTGGTTTACCGCCAGGGGATGGTCCCTCCACCCGCATCAACAGGCCATGATCGACAGGGCGCAGGCCCCGGCGACGCTGTTGATCGCGCCCACGGGCGGCGGCAAGACGATGGCCGGGTTCCTACCCTCGCTGATCGAACTGGCCGATGGGTATGAGGGGCTGCACACGATCTATGTCTCGCCTCTCAAGGCGCTGGCCGCCGACATCAAACGCAACCTGCGCGGCCCGGCCGATGAGATGGGGTTGCCGATCCGGGTCGAAGACCGCACCGGCGACACCACCCCCACCCAGAGGAAACGCCAGCGCGTGGACCCGCCGCATATTCTGCTGACGACCCCGGAAAGCCTGGCGCTGCTGACGTCCTACGAGGACGCGCCGCGCATGTTCCGGGGCGTCCAGCGCGTGATCGTGGACGAGATACATGCGCTGGCCGACAGCAAGCGGGGCGACCAGTTGATGCTGGCCCTGGCCCGCCTTCAGACGCTGTGTCCCAATCTGCGGCGCGTGGGCCTGTCGGCCACAGTCGAGGACCCGAACGCCATCGCGCGCTTTCTGGCCCGCCACCCCGACCCTTGCAACATCGTTATGGCAGACCCCGGCCCCGACCCCGATATCGCCATGTTGCAAACGGCCGAAATGCCGCCGTGGGCCGGGGGCGGCGCGGCCTATGCCATCCCGGCGGTGCTGGAGCAGGTCCGGCAGCACAAGACGACGCTGATCTTCCACAATACCCGCGCCCAGGCCGAGATCTTCTTTCACAACCTGTGGCTGGCCAATGACGAAGGCCTGCCCATCGGCATCCACCACGGCAGCCTCGACCGGCAACAGCGCGAACGGGTCGAAGCGGCGATGGTCCGTGGAGACCTGCGCGCCATCGTCTGCACCGGCAGCCTCGATCTGGGGATCGACTGGGGCGACGTGGATCTTGTGATCCAGATCGGCGCCCCCAAAAACGTCAAGCGCCTGGTCCAGCGGATCGGGCGGGCCAACCACCGCTACAACGCGCCGTCCAAGGCTCTGCTGGTGCCTGCAAACCGGTTCGAGGTGGTCGAATGTGTTGCCGCGCTGGAGGCCGCGCGCGAACACGACCTGGACGGCGAGCCGCGCGGCTCCGGCCCGCGTGACGTATTGTGCCAACACATCCTGATCGCGGCCTGCGCCGGGCCGTTCGATGCCGATGCCCTGTATGCCGAGGTCACTTCGGCCGGGCCCTATGCCGATCTGTCCCGCGCGGCCTTCGATGCCTGTCTGGAGTTCTGCGCCACCGGTGGCTATGCGCTGCGGGCCTATGACCGCTGGCAGCGCCTGCAACAGCGCCCCGACGGGCTGTGGCAGCTGCGCGACCCTCGCGCGGCGCAACGCATCCGCATGAACCTGGGCACGATCCAGGACAGCGATACCCTGAAGGTCAGGCTGAAGCGCAACCGGGGCGGCAAACCCTTGGGCGAGGTCGAAGAGGCCTTTGCCGCATCGCTGACCCCCGGCGACACCTTCCTGATCGGCGGTCAGATCGTGCGCTATGAAGGACTGCGCGAAACGGTTGTCGAAGTCACGCGCCGTGCGGACAAAAAGCCCAAGGTCGCCACCTTCTCAGGCACCAAGTTCGCCACCTCGACTCAGCTGAGCGATCGCATCCTGCGGATGTTCGCACAGCCCGACTGGCCGCAACTGCCCGAACATACGGGTGAATGGCTGGATCTGCAGCGTCGGATGTCGCGGCTGCCCGAGCGTGACCGGCTGTTGATCGAGAGCTTTCCAAATGACGGCCGCGAAAACCTGTGCGTTTACGGCTTTGCCGGACGCAACGCACAACAGACGCTGGGCCTGCTGCTGACCAAACGGATGGAGGAAACCGGGCTGGCCCCGCTGGGCTTTGTCGCGACCGACTATGCCACGCTGATCTGGGGCCTGGACGCGGTGAACGACCCCAGCCCCCTGTTCCAGATCGAGGCCCTACGCGACGGGTTGGACAACTGGCTGGCGGGCAATGCGGTGATGAAGCGGACCTTCCGCGCCTCGGCCACCATCGCCGGGTTGATCGAGCGCAATACAGGTGGCCAACGCAAAAGCGGGCGGCAGGCGACCTTTTCGTCGGACATCCTGTACGACACGCTGCTGAAATACGACCCCGACCACCTGCTGATGCAGATCACCCGCGAAGAAGCCATGCGCGGGCTGGTCGATTTCGGACGGATCGAGGCGATGATCGCGCGTATCGGCGACCGGATCGACCTGGTCCGGCTGGATCGGGTGTCACCGCTGGCGGCGCCGTTGCTGCTCGAGGTGGGAAAGGTTCCGGTCAAGGGCGCGGCCGAAGAACGGCTTCTGGCCGAAGAAAGCGCCCGCCTGCTGGCGGCCGCGGGTCTGTCGCCGGACTGAGAATCAGGTTGAAAATACGCGCGGATCAGGCAAGGACCGGACCATGAACAGCCTCGCGTTCTCGTTTTCCGGCGTGCGCCTGCACGCCCTCGGCTCGGGTGCCTTGTGGTGGCCCGATCATGACCTGCTGTGCGTGTCGGACCTGCATCTGGGGAAATCGGCCCGCATGGCACGGCGGGGCGGCCCAACCCTGCCCCCCTATGACACCCGCGACACGCTGACGCGCCTGACCGCTGACCTGGAGCGGACCGGGGCCAAGACCGTGATCTGCCTTGGAGACAGCTTCGACGACATTGAGGCCGCTGATACGCTGGATGAGGCGGACCGTCTGCGGATCTCGACCCTGCAGGCCGGCCGCCTGTGGATCTGGATCGAGGGCAATCACGATCCGGGGCCCGTGTCCCTGAGCGGCGCCCACCTGGCCGAGTGGCGCCGCGCGCCGCTGGTATTTCGCCACATCGCCCAAAACGATGCGCAGGGCGAAGTCTCGGGTCACTATCACCCCAAGGTGCGGCTGCGGGCCCGGGGCCGTTTGATCACACGTCCGGCGTTTCTCTTCGACGATCAGCGGCTGATTCTTCCGGCCTATGGCACCTATACCGGAGGGCTGCGCAGCAGTGATACCGCTTTGTCCGGCTTGATGGGGCCCGAGGCGCGCGCGATCCTGACCGGGGTGCAGCCGCGCCTCACCGCCATGCCGCGGTGACCAGTCAGACCAGACCGGCTTCTTCCAAATTCGGTTTGTATTTCCGGCTGACCGGGACAAGATCGCCATTGCAAAGGCGCAGGAACAGCTTGCCACCGGCTTTCTCGACACCCTCGACCGCCGCCTCGGTCACCCAATGAGACCTGTGCGCACAATGGCCGATGACCGGGTCCATTTCGTCCATGGCATCGCTCAGGCGAAGACGCACGGTGTAGACCCCCTGCGTCGTCACGACGTCGACGTGGTGACCCCGAGCGCTCAGCCGAACAATGTCGCCCGAGAAATCCTCGGGCAGGCGCCGAACCAGACGCGGGCATTCCATGGGCCGCTGCTCGGCAGAGTCATTCCGGATGCTTTTAGACACCAGAACAAGGCCTGTTCCCAACAACACCCCATAGGCACCGACCGCGCCGAAACCCGGAGACTGGTAGCCGCAAGCTGTAAGAAGGAGCACGGTGAAGGCCCAGAACACCGGCGTAAAAAACAACATGATCATCAGCGCGACGGCATAGTCGCGCGTCGTCATTCCCAAATGCCCAAAACGCCGCAAGGCGAATTTTCGCCCACTTCTGACCGCCAGAATCGCCAGAGCCATGAGTCCGGTCCAAAACGCCAACCGCAGAGGGTAGGACAATTCCAGTTCGTTGAACGGATTAACCGTGTAGGCCAACAACGGAACAAAGACAAAACCAGCCACAAGCCGTTGCGGCGTGCACTCGGCCCCGATACCGCGCAACATCGACGTCATTCCAACTCACCACCCCACCCCGATCCCACACCGTTCAGGCCAGGGCTGCCGGGCGCCTTCACCTTTCAACACTCTGATAAGATGGAATTATCATGAAAACGACCGGCATCCAATACGATCGGTCGCCAGTAAACTATTCGTGTGCAATCCGAGCAGTCAGGCTGGCCGGCCATTGCGTCCAGCCGGTCGCTAGGTTGCGGCCATGCTCTGGCCGCAACCTGTGGTCATGCGGTCAGACCTTCGGGCTCGGGCAGACCATTTTCCCGACAGCAGGCCGTCAGGGTATTCGCCAGCAGGCAGGCGATCGTCATCGGTCCGACACCGCCCGGAACGGGGGTAATCGCACCTGCCCGTTCGGCCGCACTTGCATAGTCTACATCCCCGACCAGCCTGGTCTTGCCATCGCGCTCGATCCTGTTGATGCCCACGTCGATCACAGTGGCGCCCTCCTTGATCCAGTCTCCGGGCACCATCTCGGGGCGGCCCACGGCGGCCACGACGATATCGGCACTGCGCACCACGTCGGGCAGGTTCTTGGTACGGCTGTGCGCGATGGTCACGGTGCAGCTGTCGCCCAGCAGCAGTTGCGCCATCGGCTTGCCCACGATGTTCGACCGGCCGATCACCACCGCATCCAAGCCGGACAGCGAGCCATGATGATCCCGCAGCATCATGAGGCAGCCCAGCGGGGTGCAGGGCACCATGGCCTTCTGCCCGGTGGCCAGCAGGCCCACGTTCGAGATGTGGAACCCATCCACATCCTTGGCGGGGTTGATCGCATTGATAACCAGGTCTTCATTCAGATGCTTGGGCAACGGCAACTGCACCAGGATGCCATGCACCGCCGGATCGTTGTTCAGCTTGTCGATCAACGCCAGCAGGTCCTGTTCGGAGGTATCGGCGTCCAGCTTGTGCTCGTACGAGTTCATGCCGACCTCGACGGTCTGCTTGCCCTTCGAGCGGACATAGACCTGGCTGGCGGGGTCCTCGCCCACCAGCACCACGGCCAGACCGGGCGTGATGCCGTGTTCCTCTTTCAGCTTCGCGACCTTGTCGGCCACCTGCGCGCGCACCTTTGTTGCAAACGCCTTGCCGTCGATAACCTGGGCTACCATCCCTCGATCCCTTCTGTTCAAACACCGGGCCGGGCGCATGCGGCGCCCGGTTCGTTCAACTCGGGCCGAGCACACGCTCTTCGCGCGCGATCGACCAATCTATCAGGATGCGCCACAGCCTTTCGGCAAGATCGGGGTCTAGGCCCAAATCGACCGAGTTCGAACGCACCTTTTGCACCACGTCTTCGACACGCTCAGGGATTCGGGCCGGAAGGCCCTCGCCCGGCTTCAGCTCGGACGCGCGGTCGATATAGGTTGCGCGCGTCACCAGCAACTCGATCAGCTGACGGTCCAGCTTGTCGATCTGATTCCGCAGTTCCTGCATGGTTCTACAGTCCTGCGGCGGTGTCAGAGTGGACATCGCAATCTCCTCATGGCCCGGGGATTCCCCGGACCACGAGATGTCTTATTCGGCGGCTTAGAACAAGCCCTCGATCTGGCCTGCGTCATTGAGTCGGATCGTCTCGGCCGCCGGTTTGCGGGGCAGGCCGGGCATGGTCATGATCTCGCCGCACACCACCACGATAAAGCCAGCACCGGCGCTCAGGCGTACTTCGCGCACCGGAACCGAATGACCGGTGGGTGCCCCGCGCAACGCCGGATCGGTCGAGAATGAATACTGGGTCTTGGCCATGCAGACCGGAAGGTTGCCGTATCCGGCGGCTTCCCATTCCTTCAGCTGGTTGCGGATCTTGGCATCGGCCAGCACCTCGTCGGCGCGGTAGATACGCTTGGCGATGGTCTCGATCTTTTCGAACAGCGGCATCTCGTCGGGATAGATCGGCGCAAAATTCGCGGTGCCGGCATCAGCCAGTTCCACGACCTTGCGGGCCAGATCCTCGGACCCTTCCGAGCCCAGCTCCCAATGGCGCGACAGAACCGCCTCGACCCCATGCTCGGCGCAATAATCCTTGACCGCCTGAACCTCGGCATCGGTATCGGTGACGAAGTGGTTGATCGCGACGACGACCGGCACACCGAAGGATTTCACGTTCTCGATGTGGCGGCCCAGATTGGCACAGCCCGACTGTACAGCCGCGACGTTTTCGGCGCCCAGATCGGCCTTGGCCACGCCGCCATTCATCTTCATCGCACGCACCGTGGCCACGATCACCACCGCCGACGGCGCGATGCCCGCCTTGCGGCACTTGATGTTCATGAACTTCTCGGCGCCCAGATCGGCCCCGAAACCGGCCTCGGTCACGACATAGTCGGCCACCTTCAGCGCGGTCTTGGTTGCAATGACCGAGTTGCAGCCATGCGCGATGTTGGCGAACGGGCCGCCATGCACGAAGGCCGGATTGTTTTCCAGCGTCTGCACCAGGTTGGGCTGCATCGCGTCCTTCAGCAGAACGGTCATCGCGCCCTCGGCCTTGATGTCGCGGCAATAGACCGGCGACTTGTCGCGGCGATAGGCCACAATGATGTCGCCCAGACGCTTTTCCAGATCCTTCAGGTCGTTGGCCAAGCACAGAATCGCCATAACCTCGGAGGCCACGGTGATGTCGAACCCACCTTCGCGCGGGAAGCCATTGGCCACACCACCCAACGAGCAGGTGATCTGGCGCAGGGCGCGGTCGTTCATGTCGACCACGCGGCGCCAGGCAACGCGGCGCACGTCGATTTCCTGCTCGTTGCCCCAATAGATGTGGTTGTCGATCATCGCCGACAGCAGCGAGTGCGCCGAGGTGATCGCGTGGAAGTCGCCCGTGAAATGCAGGTTCATCTCTTCCATCGGAACGACCTGCGCATAGCCGCCGCCCGCAGCGCCGCCCTTCATGCCGAAGTTCGGGCCCAGCGAGGCCTCGCGGATGCAGATCATCGCATTCTTGCCGATGCGGTTCAGGCCGTCGCCCAGGCCGACGGTGGTGGTGGTCTTGCCCTCGCCCGCCGGGGTCGGGTTGATCGCGGTCACCAAGATCAGCTTGCCGTCCTCGCGGTCCTGAACCGAGTTGATAAAGCTTTGGCTGACCTTTGCCTTGTCGTGGCCATAGGGCAGCAGATCGTCGCTGGAGATGCCCAGCTTGGCCCCTATCTCCTGGATCGGCAGCTTTTTCGCCTCTCTCGCGATTTCAATGTCGGATTTGTAGCTCATTGGGCAAGGTCCCTGATTGAATTCCGTGCAAAACCGACGCCAAGCGCCGGTGCTGTCCAACCCATACCGTCGTGCTCTGCGGGAATGGATGTGGATTCCGACATTTTCGAGCCGCGAAACGGCGTTGTCACCGTTCAGCGGTTTCGAATGGGAAACGCTTGCGCGTCAGGGCGACCAGGGGCGCTGATCGGGAACAAACAGAGTCAGGGTGTCGCCCAGCGTCACGGCCCCCGGTCGTTCGACCCAGGCCGTCACCCCGCGCCGCCCTTGTGCGGCTGGCTTGAACCCAGCGCCATGGCCGGGCGCGTCAGCCTCGATCTCGCGGCCAGGCAGCACGCAGGGGCGGTTTTCCATGTCGATGGTCAGTGTCATCCCGCCGCTGGCCTGCAGGCGAGAGGATGGCGGGACATGGGTAAAATCCGGAATCCCCTGCACAACGACGCTGGCCCCCAGCAGACCCGGGTCCAAGCTGTCGATACCCATTTCGTCGGCGATATCGGCCAGTTCCTCGGCCGACAGGATCGTCAGCTGGCGCACGTTGCGGATCTCCGTGCCCCGTGGATACAGATTGCCGACCCGCACGCAGGAAGGGCGATTGAGCCCTTCGTGGCGCGCACCGCTGTCGCCCGCGAAATCAAGGTCCAGACTGTCTACCGATCGGGCACGCAGAGACTCCCCGGCCGGGACATGCCCCAGCCAGACGACCGTAGCCTTGAAATCGGTTTCGCGCAAAACGGGCATGGGAGTTTCCTTGTCTGTCGGTTTATCCGTCGCAGCCTGCGTCCCATTGCAGGAAAGGCAAGAAAAAACCCGGCGCGTGGGCCGGGTTTTTTGCGTCATGCAGTGGGTTCGGGCTCCATCCCGCCCTCGGGCGGAGATTTCTTGGGCTTGGTCTTCGGAATTGCCGTCACGCTGGCCGCGCCACCCTGATCGGGTGTACCGCTTTCGTCATCGCCTGCGTGCGGTGGCTCGCCCTTCATCACCCGCTTGATCTCGTCTCCGGTCAGGGTTTCGTATTCCAGAAGGCCCTGCGCCAGACGCTCCCATTCCTCGTGATGGTCGGTCAGGATCTGGTGCGCGCGCTCATATCCCTGCTGGATCAGGCGCTTGACCTCTTCCTCGATCAACTCTTTGGTGTGGGCCGAAACCGAGAACCCGGCGGTATTGCCCTGATAGCCCTCATGCGCCTCGGCATAGTCGATATTGCCGACCTTGTCGGACATGCCCCAGCGCATCACCATGGCCCGCGCCAGCTGGCTGGCCTGCATGATGTCGCCGGCCGGGCCGTTCGAGACGTGATCCTCGCCGTATTTGATGACTTCGGCGGCCTTGCCCGCCATGGTCATGGCCAGCTTCTGCTCGCACTCGTCTTTGTGATAGTTCAGCTGGTCCATCTCGGGCAGGCTGACCACCATGCCCAGCGCACCGCCGCGCGGAATGATCGTGGCCTTGTAGACCGGATCGCACAGCGGCAGGGTCATGCCGACAACGGCATGGCCTGCCTCGTGATAGGCGGTCTTTTCCTTCTGGTCCTGAGTCAACACCATCGAGCGGCGCTCGGCCCCCATCATCACCTTGTCCTTGGCGTTCTCGAAATCCTCCATGGTCACGAAACGCCGACCGACCCGCGCGGCCATCAAAGCCGCCTCGTT
This sequence comes from Ruegeria sp. BHSA191, assembly GCF_059613325.1. NCBI lineage: Bacteria > Pseudomonadati > Pseudomonadota > Alphaproteobacteria > Rhodobacterales > Roseobacteraceae > Ruegeria > Ruegeria sp. BHSA191. Next base: position 108,050 of record NZ_JBXWSH010000007.1, on the reverse strand, counting down.
CACCAGGTTGGCAAGATCGGCGCCCGAGAACCCGGGTGTGCCGCGCGCGATGATGCGCAGATCGACATCCGGGCCAAGCGGCGTCTTGCGGGCATGCACCGCAAGGATCTTCTCGCGTCCTTTGATATCGGGATTACCGACGGTCACCTGACGGTCGAACCGACCGGGGCGCAGTAGCGCCGGGTCCAGCACGTCCTTGCGGTTGGTTGCTGCCAGGATGATGACGCCTTCGTTGGCCTCGAACCCGTCCATCTCGACCAGCAGCTGGTTCAGCGTCTGTTCGCGTTCGTCGTTGCCACCGCCGTAACCGGCGCCACGGTGGCGACCCACGGCGTCGATCTCGTCGATGAAGACGATGCAAGGCGCATTCTTCTTGGCCTGTTCGAACATGTCGCGCACACGGGATGCACCGACACCCACGAACATCTCGACGAAGTCCGAACCCGAGATGGTGAAGAACGGCACGCCGGCCTCACCCGCAATCGCCCGGGCCAGCAGCGTCTTACCGGTACCCGGAGGGCCGACCAGCAGCGCGCCTTTGGGGATCTTGCCGCCAAGGCGCGAGAATTTCTGCGGGTTGCGCAGGAACTCGACGATCTCTTCCAGTTCTTCCTTGGCCTCGTCGATGCCCGCCACGTCGTCAAAGGTCACGCGGCCATGCTTTTCGGTCAGCATCTTGGCCTTGGATTTGCCAAAGCCCATCGCACCGCCTTTGCCGCCACCCTGCATCCGGTTCATGAAATAGACCCAGACACCGATCAACAGCAGGAAGGGAAGCAGCGTGATCAGGAACGACTGGAAACCCGATTGCTGTTGCTTCTCTGCCCGAACCGGGATGTCTTTCTCGATCAGCAGCTTGGTGACCTCGGCATCACCAGGTTTGATCGTGACATAGTTGCCGCCGGACCCCGTGGTATAGCGGATCTGTTCCCCGTCCAGCGTCACGTTCTTGACGTCGCCCGCTTCGACGGCGCTGACGAAATCGGAATAGGTGCGTTCGTTGCTCTGAAGCGTTCCACCTGGACCGCTGAACAGGTTGAACAATGCAAGGATCAGCAGGAACAGAACGACCCAGAAGGCGATGTTGCGCGCGTTGCCCAAGAAATATCTCCCAAAAGACTTCGGCAGATCACAACCTGCCGTGTTGACCCTTAAAATAGAGATGATTGGCGCAGGTTCAATGCGATAAAAACGCGGCCTGAACCTGGGCCCGCGCGGGGACGATTTCAGCCATCCAGCCATTGGCCAGACCAGCCAGCGGCGCCGACAGCAGGTGATCGCCCCGCCAGACCGCGGGCGTCGAACTCAGCACGACCCGCGGCAATCCCTCGGCGCGCCAGTCCGGTAACTGTCTCAGTCCAACCTCTCCCAACGCGCGCGTCTCGGCGCCGTCGGTGTCCGGCCCGCGCAGAATCCAGCGCCCATCCCAGAGGTCGCCCGGCCTGGCAACCTTCCCGAACACGGCGTTCAGCTCTCGGCAAATCCACGCAAATTTCCCGGACGGAACGATTTGGCATCCTCCGATCACAGCGGCTTGCCCTGCCGCAATCGCGGCCATCGCGCGAGCGACCGTGGCCTGACGCGGAGGGTAGTCTTCCCCCGCGATCCAACGCACGAACCCCACGACCAGCCGTCGCTGAACTTCTGGCGGAGCGGCGGCGAAGCCCGCCCGGTCCAACTGGATACTACCCGCGTGCTGGGTCGCGATGCTCTGGGCCATTTCCCGCGCATATCGTTGCAAGGCTTGATCTGCCCGTCCCATGTTTTCAGCGACGCGCGCCAGAGTTTCGGCAGTGATCCCCAGTTCGGACAAGCCCGCCAGCGCCTGCCGGGCCTTGATCCGGTCGAACCGACGGTCCTGATTCGAAGGGTCCTCTGCCCAGCCGACCCCTTCCGTGTCCAGATAGGCGCGCAGATCGGCACGGGTGGCAAACAGCAAGGGCCGATACAGGGTGACGCCTCCCATGTCCCGCATCATGGGCATGGCCGACAGGCCGGTAACGCCAGCCGCGCGGGCAAGGCGCATCAGAACGGTTTCAGCCTGATCATCCGCCGTGTGCCCCAGGGCGATGGCCGCTATGCCCCGTTCCGCCGCCCAACCGCGCAGCAATTGATACCGCGCCCGCCGGGCCTGATCCTGCAGGTTGCCTGACCCGTCCCAATCCCTCCATTCCAGGATCGTGTGCGGGATATTCATCTGTTCGCACAGCGCAGCCACCCGGGCCGCTTCATCCCCGGCCTCGGGACGCAAGCCGTGGTCCACCGTGGCCGCGAACAGGCGGATGCCCTCACCCCCTGCGACGCGCGCCAGCAAATGTAACAGGGCGGTTGAATCGCTGCCGCCCGAAACCGCGACTCCCAGCCGAGGCGGCAAGGGGCTGGGCAGCCGCGTCCGAAGCCCGGAAAGAAGGCTCTCGGTGTCGCGGGTCAAGAGCAGTCCAGCGACGCCATTTCCTGCGACGCCGCGGAAACGAAACCCGAATCGGGAAAGCGCACCGAAACCTCGCCCAAGGTTATGCAGGCCTGTTCGACCTGTCCCAGACGGCCCAGCGCAGCGCCCAGTTCGTACAGGGCCTCGGGGGCTACGGGACCCTCGGATTCGACGGTAAAACTTGCCAGAAACGCCCGCGCGGCTTCACGCGTGTCCCCCAGCCCTTCCAACGCCTGACCGCGGCGCAGATTGGCCTCGGCGGCCAGCGGGCTGCCAGGGTACTTGGCGTCGAATTGCGCCAGCAGGTCGGCGGCCGTCTGGAAATCACCATCGGCCAGGGCCTGCGCCGCCTCGTCGAAATCGGCCTGCTCGCCCACGGCAAGCTCGACCTGGCCGGCACCCTCTGCGATGTCCGGCGCCGGTGGGGTGACGATCGTCGCGGCGTCCTCGCCGCCAAGGGGCGCGGTCGGCTCGCCGCTGAACTCACAGCCCGGCTCCAGCTCGCAAAGCCGAAACTCGAGATCACCGATCCGGTTGGTGCCGTCGCTCACGATGTTCTGGATACGCTGGTTCAACTGCTCGGTCTGGCGGGTCAGCCGCTGCAATTCGGCCTCAATCGCATCAACCCGTTCCAGGATCGAGCTGCCGGACAGGTTCGGCGCGGGCGCGCCGGTGGTCGAAAACTCGCGCTTGAGCCGCTGGATTTCGACATGCAGCACGGTCAGCTCCTGCCGGATATCCGCCAGGGTCTGCTGATCCTGCGCCTGCGCCCCGGTGGCGACGGTCAGGGCCGCCGCCAGCACCAAACCTGCAACCTTCATACCGTCACCCCGCGGTCGAACCGGTCAGCACCGTCACCGCGCGGCGGTTCTTGGAGTAGCATTCCTCGGTGCTGCAAATCTCGATCGGGCGCTCTTTGCCATAACTGATGGTCTGCAGGCGGTTCCCGGCCACCCCGCGCGAAATCAGAAACTCGCGCGCGGCATTGGCCCGGCGGGCGCCCAGCGCCAGGTTGTATTCCCGCGTGCCCTGTTCGTCGGCATGGCCTTCGATGGTGGCGGTATAGTCGGTATTGGCCAGCAGCCAATCGGCCTGGCCCTGCAGAATGGTCTGTGCCTCAGGCGACAGCGTGGACTGATCGACCGCGAACAGAACCCGGTCACCGACCGCCTGCTGGAAATAGGCCGGCGAGCGAGGATCACTGGCCGAACCCGGCACCAGCGCCCCGGCCCCGCCTGCCCCGCCCAGGGCCGAAGGATCATTGTTGGTACAGGCGGTCACCAGCGCCAGCGCGCCCAGTGCCGCGATCTTGCTCAATACGTTCATTTCAATCGCCTCTGGTTCCATTTTGTTGTTTGACGCCTGTCTATCACAGCCAAGGTACCTTGTGAACGTCGGCATCATTGACAATCAGTTCATTTCAACAACGGCCCCCATGACGGATCGCTGCCCCCGTCCGGTGTGCGGACCGGGCGTAGGTTGCGCCCCGAGATGTCGACCGAATACAGCGTAGACCGCCCGCTGGCCCCCTGTGTTTCGCGGGTGAACATGATGACCCTGCCATTGGGCGACCAGGTCGGACCTTCATCCAGGAACGAGGCGGTCAGCAGACGCTCTTCGCTGCCGTCCACGCGCATCACGCCGATGTGGAAGCGGCCCTTGTTCTGCTTGGTGAAGGCAATCAGATCGCCCCGCGGCGACCAGACCGGTGTGCCATAGCGGCCCTGGCCAAAGCTGATGCGGGTCGCCTCGCCGCCATTGGCGGGCATCACATACAACTGAGGCTGGCCCGACCGATCACTTTCAAAGACGATCCGCGAACCGTCCGGCGAATAGCTTGGCGCGGTTTCGATGGCAGGCGTATTGGTCAGGCGTACGCTCTGCCCCGAGGCCAGATCCATCTTCCACAGGTCGGTATTGCCACCCTGGGTCAGCGAATAGACGATCGAGCGACCGTCGGGCGAGAACCGCGGCGAAAAGCTCATGGTGCCGTCCTGCGTTTTCAGCTCCTTCGGTTTCACCCGGCCCACATCCATCAGATAGATGCGCGGGCGGCCGCTTTCATAGCTGGTGTACAGCAGCCGGTCGCCCGCCGGTGAAAAGCGCGGCGCCAGAACGATGGCGGCACTGTCGGTCAGGTACTGCACATTGGCGCCGTCGTAGTCCATGATGGCCAACCGTTTGCGCCGCTGATCCTTGGGGCCGCTTTCCGACACATAGGCGACGCGGCTGTCGAAATAGCCACCCTCGCCCGTGATGCGGCTATAGACCTGATCGGCCACCTTGTGCGCCATCCGCCGCCATCCATCGATCGGGCCCGAAAACTGCAACCCGTTGCCCAGTTCCTGCCCCGAAAACACGTCCCACACCCGGAACCGCACCGTCAGGGTATTGCCCGAGAGGTTCACCGCGCCGGTCACCAGCGCGTCGGCGTTGATCGCCTTCCAGTCAGCGAACTGGATCGGAGCCTCGAAACTGCTGACCTGGCTGATGAAGGCCTCGGGCGCGATTTCGCGGAACAGGCCGGTGCCGGTCAGATCGGTGGCGACCACGCGGCTGATGTCGGTGGCATATTGCGTGGCGGCCGGGGTATCGGGCACGAAGTTCGGCACAGCGAAGGGCATCGGTTCGATGATGCCTTGATCCAGCTCCAGCCTCAGCGGCCCTGTCTGGGCAGACGCCGGGGCCGACAGCAAGGTCAGGCCGACAAGGAGGCTGGTCAGTAGTTTCATCATTTGATCCGCATCCTCTCGGGATTGAAGGTGATCTCAATATCCTTCCAATGCGCGTATTTGTCAGCAGGAAGGTCGTATCCTTTGGCACCACAGCGCAAAATCGCGCGTCGGGCGGCCTCGTATGCCTGTTTCGCGGCGCCCGCCGACCCGCCCGAGCTGTCCAGCATCCGCAGGCTGCCCGCAACGATCGTGCCGTCGCGGTTCAGCGAAAAGCCGACCACGACGACGGTTTGCAGGGCGTCGGTCGACAGGGACCCCACGTTCCAGCACCGCGAAACGGCCAGACGCATCGCGTCTTTCTCGCCGCTTGTCAGGGGCGGGCCGGCCGGTTCCTCGGCGGCACCCAGCGCCTCGGCGAGGGCATCGTTGATGGCGGCCTGATCCTGCGGGGCCGGCTCGGATGGTGTATTGGTCTCGGCCACCTCGGGCTGAGCGGTTGGTTGCGGCCGGCTGGGCCGGACCCGCGGGCGCGGCGAACGTTGGGGCGACAGGTCCTTGCCTTGTTCCGCTTCGGTCACGATCTGGTCGGTCGCCTCTTCAGGGGCGGTCTGATCCTGTTGTTCTTGCTGGGTCTCGGCGCCCTCATCCAATGAAACGGCCGGTGTTTCGATGTCATCGGGCTTGGCATCCGGCGGTGGCGGCGCGATGGGTTCCGGCGCGATCTTGTCGGCGGGGCGCGGCTGAGACTCGGGCAAGGCGGGCAAAACGGCCACCTCGGGTTCGGGCTCCGCCAGAACCGGGGGCTGTTCGATGATTTCCGGCTCGGGCGGTGCCTCGACGGGGACGGGCTGAGGCTCGGGGTCTGGTTCCGGCGGAGTCACGGTTTCGGGTCGCGGTGGTTCCTCATCAACCGGCTCAGGGAGCTGAGGCGCCGGGGGTTCTGCGTCCGGAGTTTCAAGCCCACCAGGCGCCACCGCCACCGCCGGAGCCTCCCGCTGTGCAGTCAGCGCCGCGAATTGCTCGGCCGAGATCACCGACACCTCCTGTACGGCCATCGGCAGAGGCTCGGAGCGGAAGGTGCCGCCGAACAAGGCCCAGCCGATCAGGGTGACGTGGGCAATCGCCGAAATCTTGGTGCCGGTATCCACCGCGCGGCCTCACTCTTGGCCTTCGTCCAGCGACGGTCCGCCGGTGTCGGTGACCAGGCCCACATTGGAAAAGCCTCCCGCGTTCAACGCGCCCATGACCTGCATGACCTGCGCATATGGGATCGAGCCGTCGGCCCGTAGAAACACGCGGTCGCTGCTTCGCTCGGCCGCGATGGCGCGCAGTTTGCCGACCAATTCGTCACGCGCGACGTCCGTGGTCTGAATCTGCACCCGCCCATCCGCCGTCATTGTCACGGTCAGCGGTTCCTCGTTGTCGCCGGGCAAGGCGCTGGCCGCCGTCTTGGGCAGGTCGACCGGAACACCCACCGTCATCAGTGGGGCGGCAACCATGAAGATGATCAGCAGCACCAGCATCACGTCCACGAAGGGGGTGACGTTGATCTCGGCCATCGGCTGGGCACGGCCGCGGCGGCGTCCGCGGCGACGCCCGTTGCCGCCCGACGATTGCTGCATCGCCGCGCCCATGTCAGCTGTCCAACTGGCGTGACAGGATGGTCGCGAATTCGTCGGCGAATGCCTCGTATCCGCCGACGATGTGGTCGCTGTCCGCGCTCAGCTTGTTGTAGAAGATCACTGCCGGAATCGCCGCCAGCAGGCCCAAACCGGTGGCCAACAGCGCCTCGGCGATGCCCGGCGCCACGACGGCCAGATTGGTGTTCTGCTGCTCGGCGATTTCGATGAAGGCGTTCATGATGCCCCAGACCGTGCCGAACAGCCCGATGAAGGGCGCGGTGGACCCCACCGTGGCCAGGATCGGCAGGCCCTTGTTCAGCTTTTCGGCCTCTTTCGCTATGGCCACGTCCATCGACCGGTCGATACGGGCCGTGGCCCCCGCGATCAGCCCGCCGTCGTTGCGATGCGACCTGCGCCATTCGATCATCCCGGCCGCGAAGATCTTTTCCGATGCGCCATCGGGCTGCGGTCCGATCTGCTCGAACAGTTCGTCCAGCGGATTGCCCGACCAGAAGGCCTGATCGAATGCCTCCGCCTCGCGCCGGGCCGCGCGATAGTTGATCAGCCGTTGAATGATGATCGACCACGACCAGAAGGATGCGACGACCAGCATCAGCATCACGACCTTGACGATGAATGTCGCGCGGGCAAACAGCCCCCACATGGAGAAATCGATCTCCTGCGCAAGCGCCAGCGTTTCAGCTTCCATGAACCTGCTCTTTGTTTTGCCTGACGGCCGTTGTTTGGCCTTGTTTTACCGAACGCTAGCGCAGTTGCGTGCAAAATGCCATCAGAACCGCCGGGCCTGAGCAAATTGTTACATCAATGCGCGAATCTCTGCCGGCAACCGGATCGGCTTGCCGTCCTTGTTGATGCAGACGGCGGTGACGGTGGCGCGGAAGATCTCGGTGTCACCCCGACGGATCAGCTGTGCCATGGTCAGACGCACGCCCGAGATCGCGACGACCTCGGTCTCGACGATCAACTCGTCGTCGAACCTGGCCGAGGCAAGATAGTCGGCCTCGACGCGCCGCACGACCCAGACGACACCCGCCTCACGCATTGCGTTCTGGTCATTGCCCAGATTCCGGACCCAATCCGACCGGGCGCGCTCGATATAGCGCAGGTAGTTGGCGTGATAGACGACGCCTCCCATGTCGGTGTCCTCGTAATAGACGCGAATGGGAAAGACGTGTTTCATTGCGGACGCTCCATCCGGGCAAACAGGCGCAGCGCGTGCGAAGGGTCCTGCGCCACCGCCGGCAGAACCGGATCATAGGCGGCGCGGATCAGCCCGGCAATGTCGGGCCGAAGGATCGTCGTCTCGCCCGCCACGGCCAGGGGCGAGCGGTCGCGGAACGCCGTGTCGGACCACAGCAAAATGGTCTGAACGACCTGCGAAAGGGCCAGGGTTTCAGCCGGCACCTTCGACAACTCGCGATCCATCCGAAGAAAGACGAAAGCCGCTCGGATCGCACCGTCTTCGTCGAAGCGGAAAATCCGGTACTGGTTCGCCCCGGCGCCCTCCAGCCGCGCAACCAGCGAGACAAGATCGGGTATCAGACGATCCAGGTCTGGAACCTCGGGCAACTCGCTCCACTCGCGAAAGAAGAACACCATGCAGTTGGCACCCAGTTCGGGGTCGGTCTCGGCCATCTTGTGATCGGCCAGCGCAACCACCGCCTCGAACGCGCCTTTGACCGTGGCCAGGGTTTCATCCTCGACCCCGAACACGACAGGCACGATCGGACGGCCCCAGCGCGCAAACAGGAACGCGCCATCGGATCGGGTAAACAGCGCCTGGATCTCTTCGGGTGTCACGCCCTGCCCTTCGTCTTTTGAAAATTCTCTCGCCCCAGCCTTAAAGTCTGAGGCCGGCGGCTTCAACCAAACAGGTCGCTCTGCCCCTTAGGCGCGGCCATGCCCAGATGCGTCCAGGCCTTCTGTGCCAGCATCCGGCCGCGCGGCGTGCGCTGGATCAAGCCCTGTTGCAAAAGATAGGGCTCGATCACTTCTTCCAGCGAGTCGCGGCTTTCCGAAAGGGCGGCCGACAAGGTCTCGATCCCCACCGGGCCACCGCCATAATTCTCGGCGATCAGTTTCAGATAGCGGCGGTCGGCCCCGTCCAGACCCAGATTGTCGACGCCCAGCCGCGTCAGCGCGCCATCGGCCAGCTCGCGCGTGATGCGACCGTCGCCTTCGACAATGGCGAAATCCACGACCCGCCGCAGCAGCCGTCCGGCGATACGGGGGGTGCCCCGCGACCGGCGCGCGATCTCGCGCGCACCGTCGTCATCGGCCGGCGCGCCCAGCTTGCGGGCGTTGCGGGTGACGATCTCGTGCAGCTCGTCCACGGTGTAGAATTGCAGCCGGGTGGGAATACCGAACCGGTCGCGCAGCGGGGTGGTCAGCAGGCCCATCCGCGTGGTCGCCCCGACCAGGGTAAAGGGCTGCAGCTCGATCCGCACGGTGCGGGCCGCGGGGCCCTCGCCGATCACCAGATCCAGCTCGAAATCCTCCATCGCCGGGTACAACACCTCTTCCACCGCCGGATTCAGGCGGTGAATCTCGTCGATGAACAGCACGTCGCGCTCTTCGAGATTGGTCAGGATCGCCGCAAGATCCCCGGCCTTGGCCAGAACCGGCCCCGAGGTCATGCGGAAGTTCACCCCAAGCTCGCGCGCCATGATCTGCGCCAGCGTCGTCTTGCCCAAGCCCGGAGGGCCGTGGAACAGCGTGTGGTCCATCGCCTCGTTCCGCTGGCGGGCCGACTGGATGAAGATGCGCAGATTGGCCCGCGCCTCGGCCTGGCCGATGAATTCGTCCAGCCCCTGCGGGCGCAAGGCGCGGTCGTTGTCCTCGGGCAGAGGCTGCGGGCGCAGGGTCGGGTCGGCATCAACCATTCATTCAGCCTTTCGGAGCCAGCAGTTTCAACGCCGCGCGGATCAATTCGGCCTCGCCGGCATCGGGCAGGTTGGCGGCGGCCTCAGCCACGGCAGAGGCGGCCTCGGACGGGCCATACCCCAGGTTCGACAGCGCCGACAAAGCACCCGCCGACGCCGCGCCCGCGCCGGGTTTCGGGGACCGCACGGGGGCCGGCGCCGGGTCTGCGGGTTCAACCACCTCGGCCACGGGGCCGTCCATTGCCTCGGTCACCGTGCCGCCCATCGCCATGACGCCGGGCGCCTTGTCTTTCAGGTCCAGCACGATGCGCTGCGCGGTCTTAGGCCCGACACCCTTGGCCGCCTTTACCGCGCCCCAATCGCCTAGCGCGATGGCCCGGCTGACCCCGTCCGGCCCCAGCGCCCCCAGAATGGCCAGCGACACCTTGGCCCCCACTCCCTGAACCGAGCAGAGCAGCCGGTGCCATTCTTTCTCGACCAGTGACAGAAAGCCGTAAAGCTGCATCAGGTCCTCGCGCACCACCAGATCGGTGTACAGCGAGACCGCCTCGCCCACCCCGGGCAGGGCCGCCATGGTGCGGTCCGAGCAATAGACGATGTAGCCGACCCCGCGCACGTCGATCAGAAGGTGATCCGCCGCGCGGTAGTCGATGCGTCCTGTCAGCTTGCCGATCATGAGACCACCTGTTTGATGCGGGCCTGCGGCGTCGCCCCGTAGAACGCATGGCAGATCGCGATCGCCAGCGCGTCCGCCGCATCGGCCCCCTTGGGCTGGCATCCCGGCAGCTGAAGTTTGACCATGTGCAGAATCTGCTCCTTCTCGGCGTGCCCTACACCCACCACGGTTTTCTTGACCCGGTTGGGCGCATATTCGCCCACCGGCAACCCGGCCTGCGCCAAGGTCAGCAACGCCACTCCGCGCGCCTGACCCAGCTTCAGCGTCCCGGCGCCGTCCTTGTTGACGAAGGTCTGTTCGATCGCTGCCTGGTCGGGTTGATGCTCGGCGATCACCTCGACGATCTGGTTGTGCAGCGACAAAAGCCGCTCGCCCAGATCATCCCCGTCGGATTTGCACAGGCCGTTGGCAACGTGGCTCAGCCGGCTGCCATGTGATTCGATGACGCCCCATCCCAGGGTGCGCAGCCCCGGATCGATGCCCAGAATTCGCATGTTGTGCCTCGGCCTGCTCGGGTTTTCGTGATCTTTTTCATCGATTAGCACGAAGCGTGAACATTTTCCAAGCGAATTGACACCACACCCAAAAACGACACCTATGCTCCACCTGCGACACGGCGGCCTGAATCCGACGCCGAAAGGTCTGAAATCGACATGGCTCGGGGGTCATTTTTCACCTTTTTTCATGGCTTTTTCAGGTATCGGGACCCTTGCAAAATCTGCATGGGACACATGCAATTTTGTGCCTTGCTCGGGCGCACCTTCGTCATTAGCTGCCGCGCAGCATTTGGAATGAAGCACCAACCAGAAGGAAGCAGGATATGGCTGCACTGGAACCCACCCGCGCCGCAATTGGCTCGATCGGCTTTGCAGGCCGTATCGGCGCTTTTCTGGCCTCGATCGTGAACGCCGTCATCGAATGGAATGATGCCCGCATCACCCGCAAGGCGCTGAACGGCCTGAGCGATCGTGAATTGGAAGACATCGGCCTGTGCCGGGGCGACATCGACGCAGTCGCCGAAGGCCGCCGCTGAACGACAGCCACCACCACTCACTTGCTCACTCCAGCCATCGGTTCGGAGGCGGGGGCAAAAAACGGACACCGCGGACCGGAAGGTGCGCGGTGTTTGCGTTCAAGACAGCTTGTAGATGATCGCCTTGAATTGATCGGACATGAATTGTGTCACCGGATCGATCTGCATGACCCATGCACCGGCCTGTTCGATCGCTGTCCCGCCGTTCAGCACGTCGAGCCGGGTTTGGTACCCGGACGGTCCCAGGCTGGACAACAGGAAAGCCTTGAATGCAAACACCCCGACCAGACACATAACAAGAACCTTCAGCGGAACAGCCGAGCGCACCCGTTGGGGTTTCATGACGACCAAACCATCTTTGCGCATGGTCGCGCGATAGCCGCGGCTCATCTTGTTGTGTTTCTTTGTCAGCCGATGAACGCGCTGATCGAATTCAAGTTGTTTTCCTGTCATGGCAGCCTCCAAAAACCGCCCCCCAAATTCATTGGATGACGGTAGAAGGAGAATGCGTCAAAACCGTGGCAAAAATCCACAAAACTCCTGCAAATGGTCTAATTTGCGCCCTGTTTGGTTAAGACTAGCGTCGTCCATTCACCAATCATTGATCGATCCATCGTATTGAACCCGTTTCGTGTATAAACCGATTCCACTTCGTCGGCCTGCTCGTTGAGGATTCCCGACAGGATCGCATGTCCGCCTCCGCGCAGATTCTGCGCGATTTCCGGCGCAAGGGCTACCAGCGGACCCTTCAGAATGTTGGCAAAAATCAGATCGTAAGGCGCCGCCGCTTGGAGGTCGGGATGGTCAAATCCGGCGGCCTCGACACAACGGACGGCCCCGGCCATGCCGTTGGCCTTCAAGTTGGCCTCGGCCACTTCTACGGCAACCTCGTCGATGTCGCTGGCCAGAATCTCGCCCGACCAGACCCGCGCCGCCGCCATCGCCAAAACCGCCGTACCGCAGCCGATATCGGCGACCTTGCTGGCCTCGAACCCATTCTCAATCAGCTTGTCCAGCGCCTTCAGACATCCCAGCGTCGTTCCGTGGTGCCCGGTGCCGAAGGCCATCGCCGCCTCGATCAGCAGCGGGATGCGTCCCTCGGGCAGCTTGTCGGCATCGTGGCTGCCATAGACGAAAAACCGCCCGGCCTCGACCGGGGCCAGCTCGCGCCGGACATGGGCGACCCAGTCGGTTTCCGGCAGTTCCGACACCACGAACGGCTTGGCTTCGAAGGCCGCCGCCAGCAGGGCCAGTGCAGCCTCGTCCGGGGTTTCGGTGAAATAGCCGCCGACCTCCCAGAGGCCCGAGCCGTCCTCGACCTCAAAAACGCCCACGCCGGTGGGTTCGGGATCCAGACGCTCCATCGCTTCGCCGAGGCTTTCGGCCGCGGCTTTGCCTTTCAGGGTAGTCAAGGCGGTGAATGTAGGCATGGGAACCTCCTGCAGAAACCGCCTTTGCGCCTAGGGCCGTCAGCCGTCGAGGTCAAGCGTCCCGGGTGTCATTCGGCCGGTGCGGGGGCGTATTTCGAAAAGACGGTCTCGTTCCCCGGCTCGGGATGGCGCGGGATCAGCAGCGACAGCGCCAGAGAGATCAGCGCCATGCCCGCCGCCAGGCCGAACACCGCCCCCGGCGACACGATCCACAACAGCCCCAGCAGCGCCGGCAGAAACACCGCCGCGATGTGGTTGATGGTAAAGGCCACCGCCGCGGTGGGTGCAATATCGGCCGGATCGGCGATTTTTTGGAAATAGGTCTTGAGCGCCAAAGCCAGCGCGAACAGCACGTGGTCGATGACGTAGAGAATGGCCGCCAGCAGCACGCCCCATCCAAACCAGTAGATGCCGCCATAGGCCGCAAACACGATGGCAAGGCCCAGATATTCGAAGATCAGCGTGCGCCGCTCGCCAAACACCGCAACGGCCTTGCCCAGCAGAGGGGCGGCGGCCATGTTGATGATCAGGTTGATGAGGTATAGGCTGGTCAGGTGATGCACTTCGAAGCCAAAGCGTTCGACCATCATGAACCCCGCGAACACGACGAAGATCTGCCGCCGCGCGCCCGCCATGAACTGCAGCGCATAATACAGCCAGTAGCGGCGGCGCAGCACGATTTTCTTGGTCTGCGGTGTCGGCGCATCGAATTGCGGATAGGCGATCAGGCAGAACAGCGCCAGCACCGCGGTCAAACCACCAGCCGCCATAAAGACCGTGTTGTAGGACAGATCGAACCGATCCCAGGTCAGCACGATCAGCCCATAGACCACAAGCGTCGCGGCCGATCCCATCGCCACCAGCCACCCCAGCACCTGCGGGGCGCGGTCCTTGGGCAGCCATTGCAGCTGAAGCGACTGGTTCACCGTTTCGTAGTAGTGAAACCCGATCGAGCTGAACAGGGTCACAAACAGCAGCCCGCCGAGGCTGGGAAACCAGGCCGTCACCGCCGTGGCCACGCCCAGCAGCATCAGCGAAATCATGGCCAGCACCTGTTCGCGCACGAAAAGGATCACCGCGATCACGCCAACGGCCAGAAAGCCCGGAATTTCGCGCACCGTGTGCAGCAGGCCGATGTCTGCCCCGTCGAAATCCGCGACTTCGATCACGAAGTTGTTCAGCAGTGCGCTCCATGCGTTGAAGGCGATCGGCATGGTCAGCGCCATCACGAACAGCAACGTGACGGGGCGGCGCCAGAACGGCAGGCTCTGGGCCTGGGACAGGGGCATCGGTTTCAGCATGAGAGTTCTCTACGCCCAATCCGCCCGGCTGGCGAGAGGAAATCCCCCGTGCACATCGGGTCTGCGCTCATGCAGGGTCAGTAGAAGCTCTGCGGGTCGATATCGACGGTCAGGCGGATGTCGCCCTTCAGGCGCAGCGGTGCGATCCAGCGGGCGATGGCGTCCTGGATCGGCGCCCCCTTTGGCGCCTTGACCAGCAGCCTTACCCGGTGCCGCCCACGGATGCGGGCAATCGGCGCCGGGGCCGGCCCAAATACCTGTGCCCCGATCTGCCGCAGCGGCGCGTCATTGCGCGCCAATGCGTTGCCGATGTCAAAGACGGGCCCAACCTCGGGGCCGGACAGCACGATTCCCGCCATCCGGCCATAGGGCGGCACCCCGGCCGCCTGACGCCCGGCGGCCTCGGCCCGCCAGAACCCTTCCTCGTCCCCCGACAGAATCGCGCGGATCACCGGGTGTTCGGGCTGAAAAGTCTGCAGCAGCGCCGTCCCCGGCTTGTCGGCCCGCCCGGCCCGGCCCGCCACCTGCCGCATCAGTTGAAAGGTCCGCTCGGCCGCGCGCAGGTCGGACCCGTGCAGGCCCAGATCCGAGTCGATCACCCCGACCAGCGTCAGGTTCGGGAAATTGTGCCCCTTGGCCACCAGTTGCGTGCCGATGACGATATCTGCGTCACCCTCGGCGATCTCTTCGATCTTGGACTTCAGCGCCCGGGCCGAGCCGAACAGGTCGGAACTGAGCATGGCGATGCGGGCGTCGGGAAAGGTCGCCTCGGCCTCTTCGGCCAGACGTTCGATGCCGGGGCCGACCGGGGCCAGCTTGCCCTCGACCCCGCAGGCGGGGCAGGCCTCGGGCATGGGCTTGGTCTCACCGCACTGGTGGCACATCAGACGTTTGAGGAAACGGTGTTCGACCATGCGCGCATCGCAGTGGTCGCAGGCGATCTGTTCGCCGCAGGCCCGGCACAGCGTCACCGGCGCATATCCCCGGCGGTTTATGAACAGCAGCGACTGTTCGCCCTTCTCGATGCGCGCCTGCACCGCCTGGCGCAGGCTGGGGGAAATCCAGGTGCCCGGCTGCATCTTCTCGGCGCGCATGTCGATGGTCTTCATGTCCGGCAGCACCGCCGCCCCAAAGCGCGAGGTCAGGTCCAGTCGGTCATACTTGCCGGCCTCGGCATTGGCCCAGCTTTCCAGCGACGGTGTCGCGCTGGCCAAGATCACGCGCGACCCGCAGATCGCCGCCCGCAGAACCGCCATGTCGCGCGCATTGTAATGCACCCCGTCTTCCTGCTTGTAAGAGGTGTCGTGTTCCTCATCCACCACGATCAGGCCCAGATCGCGGAACGGCAGAAACAGCGCCGACCGCGCGCCCACCACCATCTGCGCATCGCCCTGCCCGACCATGCGCCAGACACGGCGGCGTTCAGTCATCGTGGCACCGGAATGCCATTCGGCCGGGCGCGCACCGAACCGCTCCTCGACCCGCGTCAGAAACTCGGCGGTCAGCGCGATTTCTGGCAGCAGCACCAGCGCCTGCCGGCCCATGCGCAGCGCTTCGGCCACCGCTTCAAGGTAGACCTCGGTCTTGCCCGACCCGGTCACGCCCTTCAGCAGCGTGGTGCCATAAGTTCCGCTGCGCAGTGCCGCCCG
Organism: Ruegeria sp. BHSA191; assembly: GCF_059613325.1. Classification (NCBI taxonomy): domain Bacteria; kingdom Pseudomonadati; phylum Pseudomonadota; class Alphaproteobacteria; order Rhodobacterales; family Roseobacteraceae; genus Ruegeria; species Ruegeria sp. BHSA191. Next base: position 92,330 of record NZ_JBXWSH010000007.1, on the reverse strand, counting down.
CAACGTGTCGGCGGCAGCGGTCTGATCGGGGGTCAGAGCCTTGCCGGGCCGGTCCGGATCCAGCGTCGGATAAGGCAGGTCGCGGGGGCTGTCCTCCTCACGCACGGCGCCCTGCTTGACCAACCCTTTGACGACCGACGAAGTGACCCCGGCCATCTCGGCCAGTTCTTTCAGAGTAAAGGCCAGCCCGCCATAATCACGCAGCACCTCCAACACCCGGGCGCGGGCGTCGGTCATGCGGTCGGGTGTGCCGCTGCCCAGCCGATAGACCTTGCGCATCGACAGCGGGTCGCCCAGCCCGGGCGCGCGGGTGGCCAGCCGCAGCATGGCCGGCATCGGCGTCAGCGTGTAGTCTGCCGCACGCTGCAGGAACAGGCGCATCTCTTGGCGCATGGGCGCCACGTCCAGCACCCGGATGACCGAGCGGATCTTGCTGCGATCGAAATCACCGCGCCCGGCCCCCCAGACCACGCCCAACACCTTGCGCGGACCCAGCGGCACCTCGACGAAGGCGCCCAGGAAACACCCCCCCTCGGGCGCCTTGTAATCCAACGTCCGGTCCAGAGGCTGGGTCGTCAGAACCGCCACCAGCTCACCTTGGTCGAATTGCACCGGGTCGCTCAATGCGCGCCTTTCTTCAGCAGGGGTTTCAGCACGGGTCTCTTTGAGGTAAAGGCATCCGCGAGCAAGGCCAACCCATCAAAGGACTGCCCCGATGAAATTCTTCGTAGACACAGCCGAAATCGACGCCATCGCCGAGTTGAACGACCTGGGCATGGTGGACGGTGTCACCACCAACCCCTCGCTGATCCTGAAATCGGGTCGCGACATTCTGGAAGTGACCAAGGAAATCTGCGACCTGGTCGATGGCCCGGTTTCCGCCGAAGTCGTCGCCACCGAGGCCGATGACATGATCGCCGAAGGCCGCAAGCTGGCGCAGATCGCACCAAACATCGCCGTCAAGGTGCCGCTGACCTGGGCCGGTTTGAAAACCTGCAAGACGCTCAGCGACGAGGGCCAGATGGTTAACGTCACCCTGTGCTTCTCGGTCAACCAAGCGATTCTGGCGGCCAAGGCGGGCGCGACCTTCATTTCGCCCTTCATCGGACGTCTGGACGACATCAACCTCGACGGCATGGACCTGATCGCCGACATCCGTCAGGTCTATGACAATTACGGGTTCGAAACCGAAATCCTAGCCGCCTCGATCCGCAGCGTGAACCATGTGGCCGACAGCGCCCGCATCGGCGCCGACGTGATCACCGCCCCGCCCGCCGTGATCAAGAAGCTGGCTGACCACCCGCTGACCGACAAGGGGCTCGAGGCCTTCCTGTCGGATTGGGCCAAGACCGGCCAGAAAATCCTGTAACCCGCTAATCCCAAGCACCACCGCGCGGCCCCCGCCAGGGGCCGCGCCTGGCCCACCTGCACGGGCCTGATCAGCGATCAGGCCCGTGCAGGCGGGAGCCAAGTCCCCACACTCGGCACCTAATCCACCTAAACGTGCATTTTTCCCAAGGTATTTCCGGGCACCCGTGCTATAACGCACCCAACAAAAAAAGACCGGACAGGATATGAGCAGCAACCCCAAACTCGAGGACAACCTCCGCGCAGCGATTCTGGCAAAACCGGATGCGGTGCTGGACGACAAGGACCTGATGCAGGCGCTGGTCGCCGCGAACGAACGCGCCCGCGGAGACAACATCATCGACCTGCGCGGAATCGCCATGCAGCGGCTCGAGGCGCGGCTGGATCGTCTGGAGGACACGCACCGCTCGGTCATCGCCGCCGCCTACGAGAACCTGGCCGGCACCAACCAGGTGCACCGCGCCATCCTGCGTCTTCTCGAACCGGCGGAGTTCGAGGATTTCCTGCGCACACTGGGCACCGACGTCGCCGACATCCTGCGGGTCGACCGGATCACTCTTGTTCTGGAAACTACGGCCGCGCAACACGATCCGGGAATCGCCAGGCTGGACGGCATTCTAACGGTGGCCGAACCCGGCTTCATCGACCGCTACCTGAGCCACGACCGCGGCGGCCCGGCCCGCGACGTCGTGCTGCGCGAGATTCACCAACCCAACCGATTGGTGCACGGTGATCAGGCCGGCGAACTTCAATCCGAAGCCTGCATGCTGCTGGACCTGGGTACGGGCCGCCTGCCGGGCATGATCGTGATGGGCGCGCGCGACCCGCGGCATTTCTCTCCGCAGTTGGGCACCGATCTGCTGGCGTTTTTCGCCGGCGTGTTCGAACGGTCGATGCGCCACTGGCTGTCATGAGCCTGATCTCTCCGGCCTGCCGCGATGCGCTACAAGTGTGGCTGGAGAGTCTCTCGGCGCTTGCGGGCCGGTCGGAAAACACCACCAACGCCTATCGTCGGGATGTCACCGATTTCCTGGCCTTCATGACCCTGCATCACAGCGAACGTCAGGGGTTGGCCGCGCTGGAACGGATCAGCGTTTCGGACATGCGGGCCTGGATGGCGCAACAGCGCGACACCGGCGTCGGCGCCCGGTCCCTTGCGCGCAAGCTGTCGGCCGTCAAAAGCTTCTACCGCTGGCTGGCCGAGCGCGAGGGGTTTGAGCCCACCGCCGTCCTGTCCACCCGCGCGCCGAAATTCACCAAAAAGCTGCCGCGCCCCCTAGCCGAAGACGCCGCCCGCGCCGTGATCGAGGCGGTCGAGTTGCAATCCAGTTCGGATTGGGTCGCCGCCCGCGACGTGGCCGTGGTGACCCTGCTCTATGGCTGCGGACTACGCATTTCCGAGGCGCTCTCGCTGACCGGCGCCGACGCGCCCCTGCCCGAGACGCTCAGAATCGTCGGCAAGGGCGACAAGGAGCGAATCGTTCCGGTCATTCCCGCCGCACGGCAGGCGGTGGACCGGTACCTGGAGTTGTGCCCGCACCCGCAAAGTGCAACCGCCCCACTGTTCCGCGGTGTGCGTGGCAAGGCGCTGAACCCACGGGCGATCCAAGGCGTCATGGCAAAGGCACGCATGCAGTTGGGCCTGCCGGCAACGGCCACGCCCCATGCCATGCGCCACAGCTTTGCCACGCACCTTCTGTCGGCCGGTGGCGACCTCCGAGCCATTCAGGAACTGCTGGGACACGCGTCTCTGTCCACCACGCAGGCTTATACCGCCGTCGATACCGCGCGGCTGATGGAGGTCTACAACCGCACCCACCCCAAGGCCTGAACGCAACGGAATCGCCGCGACCGCCTGCATAGACCCTTAGGGGCGGGATTTTGCTTTGCATCTCGGGCGCGCATCGTACATGACACGGGCCATGACACTCAGATTCAAAGCCTTAGCCGTTCATCTGTTCACCGCGACTGGTGCCGTTATTGCCATGCTGGCCATGCTGGCAGCGGTCGAGGAAAAATGGAGCCTGATGTTCCTTTGGCTGGTGGTGTCTTTCATTGTCGACGGAATCGACGGTCCTCTGGCGCGGCACTACCACGTCAAGAAAAACGCGCCCGAGTTCGACGGGGTGCTGCTGGACCTGATCATCGATTATCTGACCTACGTGTTCATTCCGGCCTATGCGTTGTTCAAATCCGGCCTGATGGACGGTTGGACCGGCTGGTTCGCAATTATCGTCATCACCTTCGCTAGCGCGATGTATTTCGCCGACACGCGGATGAAAACCAAGGACAATTCCTTTTCCGGCTTCCCGGGTTGCTGGAACATGGTCGTGGTGGTGATCTTCGCGCTGAAACCCGATTTCTGGTTCAGCCTGATCCTTGTGGCGCTGCTGGCCGTGGCTATGTTCCTGCCGCTGAAATTCATCCACCCCGTGCGTACGGAACGCTGGCGCAACCTTTCCCTGCCCATGGCCTTCGCCTGGACGTTTTTCGCCGGATGGGCCGCCTGGGTCGATTTCCACCCGCAAAGCTGGGCGCATTGGGGCCTTGTCGTAACCAGCCTGTATCTGGTGTTTGCTGGTATTGCCCAGCAACTGATCCCGCAAAGGACCGGATGACCCCGCCGCGCAGGGCGAGGCCGAAGCTCACAGGATTTCCTGGATCTCGAATTCGGTTCCGTTGTGGGAGAACACGTCGCCCTTCTGCAAACCGGCCATCGCCAGGTAAATCGGGCTTTGGGATGAAATCCCCATATAGGTGTCCCCGTCAACGTCGAATCGCGTGGTCGAGACGCAGACGACGAAATGCCGGTCATTCAGCTTGACCACCGCGCCCGGCTCGACCGTCTGTTTCGGACCGAAATCGGTGTTTTCGATCACGTCGATCTTGGCATGATGTGCATGCACCGGCCCGTCGAAAGCCGCCGCCAGATCGGCGCTCTCGCGCGAGGCGGCGATGTCGTCCTTGTCATGCACCTCGCGATCGTCCAGCTGAGACTCTTTCAAAAAGGCCTCGTGATGGGCCTGCGCGACTTCAAGCTCCTGGGCTTCCAGGGCCATCAGGCGGTCGATGATGGCTTTCTTGCGGGCAGCCGGGTCTGTCTGAGCGGTCATGCAATGCGGTCCTTCGCTGTCGAATTCCATCTCAGGTTGGGACGCTTTGCGGGGGATTGCAACTGGATTCCGGTGATCAGATCAGCAGGCTCGCGGCGCCTTCGTGGCGCAACAAGGCCACCTTGCTCTCGATTCCGCCCTGGCCGGAAAACCCGCCCAGCCCGTTCGCAGCCAACACCCGGTGGCAGGGAATGATCACCGGAATCGGATTGGCTCCGCAGGCTTGTCCCACGGCCTGTGCGGGGTGCCCCAGTTCGCGCGCAATGTCGCCATAGGTGCGGGTGTCACCGAAGGGAATTGCCGACATCTCCGCACAGACCGCACGCTGAAACTTTGACCCGTTGACCCGCAGCGGCAGGTCGAAGCGGCGCAGGCTGCCTTCGGCGTAGGCCATCACCTGCGAGGCGGCTTCGGCAAGCAGCGGAGTCGTATCGCCCTCCGTTTGGCCGCCCCAGACCAGCCGAGTGATGGCGCCGCCTTCTTCCTCGATCCCGAGGCATCCGAACTGGGTTTGAACCGCAATCATCGGCATGGCTGCAGGGTTTCAGATCAGCACGCCGCCCGCAAGTCGCAAAAAAAGCCCCCGCGCTATGGCGGGGGGCTTTCGGGGTTTACGTTCAGCTCAGGGCGGTGTCGCAGCGACCGCAGACACCGGGATGCGCGTGGCGCCCCACATCCGGCAGGATCTTCCAGCAACGCTGGCACTTGGCCCCTTCGGCCTTTTCGAACACGACGCCGACGCCTTCGACCTCGGGCAGGCGGAAGGCCTCGGCCGGGGCCGGGTCGGCGGTGACAGTCAGGCCCGAGGTGATGCACAGGTCATCCACGTCGAAAGTGGCCAGCAGGTCACGGGTTTCGGCATCCTCGACATGCACGACCGGCGCGGCTTCGAGGCTGGAGCCGATGACCTTGTCGCGGCGCTGCACTTCCAGCGCGGCGGTCACCGCACGACGTACACGGCGGATCTTGGCCATGTTCTCCTCAAGCGCGGGGTCGCGCCAATCGGCAGGCGTGTCGGGGAAGTCGACCAGATGCACCGAGCTGTCCTCGCCCGGGAACCGCTCCAGCCAGACCTCTTCCATCGTAAACGGCAGGATCGGTGCCAGCCAGGTGGTCAGACGGTGGAACAGGATATCCAGCACCGTGCGCGCGGCCCTGCGGCGCGGGGTGTCCCCATCGCAATACAGCGCATCCTTGCGCACGTCGAAATAGAAGGCCGACAGGTCGACCGTGGCAAAGTTGAACACCGCGCTGAACACGCCCTGGAAGTCGAACGCGGCATAGCCCTTGCGGACCTGCTCGTCCAATTCGGCGAGGCGGCTGAGCACCCAACGTTCCAGACGCGGCATCTCGGCCGGGTCGATCCGGTCGGCCTCGGTGAAATCGGCCAGCGAACCCAGCATAAAACGCATCGTGTTGCGCAGACGGCGATAGCTGTCGGCGACCCCTTTCAAGATTTCCGGCCCAATCCGCTGATCGGCGGTATAGTCGGTCTGGGCCACCCACAGGCGCAGGATGTCGGCACCATATTGCTTGATGACCTCCTCCGGCACGATGGTATTGCCGAGCGATTTGGACATCTTGTTGCCCTTCTCGTCCAGCGTGAACCCGTGCGTGACCACGTTGCGGTAGGGCGCGCGGCCGATCGTGCCACAGGCCTGCAACATCGAAGAGTGGAACCATCCGCGGTGCTGGTCGGTGCCCTCCATGTAGACATCGGCGATGCCCTCGGGCGCACCATCCTCGCGATCGCGCAGAACGAATGCGTGGGTCGAGCCCGAGTCGAACCACACGTCCAGAACGTCGAACACTTGGTCATAATCGTCAGGGTTGACGATGCCGTCCAGCACCTGCTGTTTGAACCCGTCGGTGTACCAGACATCGGCACCGTGTTCTTCGAACGCGGCCTTGATGCGGGCATTCACTTCCGCGTTGCGCAGCAGATAATCCGGGTCGGTGGGCAGAGCGCCTTTCTTGGTGAAACACGTGAGCGGCACGCCCCAGGCACGCTGGCGCGACAGAACCCAGTCGGGGCGTGCCTCGATCATCGAATACAGGCGGTTGCGGCCCGACGGCGGCGTCCATTTCACCAGTTCGTCGATCGAGCGCAGGGCGCGTTCGCGGATGGTGTCGCCCATCTGGTTCATGCCGTCGTCCAGCTTGCGGTCGACGGACACGAACCATTGCGGTGTGTTGCGATAGATGATCGGCGCCTTGGACCGCCACGAATGCGGATAGCTGTGCTTGATCTTGCCACGCGCCAGCAGCCCGCCGACCTCGGCCAGCTTGTCGATCACGGCCTTGTTCGCGTCGCCCTCGCCGCCCTTGCGCGACAGGATGTACTTGCCGCCAAAGAACGGCATGTCAGCGCGGAAGCTGCCATCGTCCATCACGTTGTAGGTGATGACCTGCTCGAGCATGCCCAGATCGCGGTACAGCTCGAATTCCTCCATCCCGTGCGAGGGCGCGCAATGGACGAAGCCGGTGCCTTCCGTATCGGTCACGAAATCGGCCGCGCGGAAATCGCGGATGTCGTCCCATTCGCCGTTAGACCCTTCGGCCCCTGCCAGCGGGTGCTGCAGCTGGATCTTGGCCAGATCGTCCTGCGTGACGTCACACAGGCGGCGGTACATGGTGTCGTCCAGTCGCGCGCGCGCGAACACGTCGGCGGCCAAGTTGTCGGCCAGCAGGTACCGGTCACCGATCCGAGCCCAGCATTCCTCGGGGCGGCCGGTCACTTCGTACAGCCCGTACGAGATGTCCTTGCCATAGACCACGGCCTTGTTCGACGGCATGGTCCAGGGCGTCGTGGTCCAGATCACAACATAGGCGTTGTCCAGCGTGGTGTCGCCGGTGTTCACCACCTTGAACTTCACCCAGATGGTGAAGCTTTCCTTGTCGTGATACTCGACCTCGGCCTCGGCCAGAGCGGTCTTCTCGATCGGCGACCACATCACCGGTTTCGAGCCTTGATACAGCGTACCGTTCATCAGGAACTTCATGAACTCGTCCGCGATCACCGCCTCGGCGTGATAGTCCATGGTGACGTAGGGATCGGCCCAGTTGCCGGTGATGCCCAGGCGCTTGAACTCTTCGCGCTGTATATCGATCCAGCCTTCGGCGAACTTGCGGCATTCCTGGCGGAAGTCGATGACCGGAACCTCGTCCTTGTTCTTGCCCTTCTTGCGGTACTGTTCCTCGATCTTCCATTCGATCGGCAGGCCGTGGCAGTCCCAGCCGGGCACATAGCGCGCGTCAAAGCCCATCATCTGATGCGACCGCACGATCATGTCCTTGATCGTCTTGTTGAGCGCGTGGCCGATATGCAGGTGCCCGTTGGCATATGGCGGGCCGTCATGCAGGATGAACGGCTTGCGCCCCGGCTTTTCGCGCAGTCGGTCATAGACGCCGATCTTCTCCCATCGGTCCAGCCATGCGGGCTCGCGCTTGGGCAGGCCGGCGCGCATGGGGAATTCGGTTCGGGGCAGGTTCAGCGTGTCTTTATAGTCGGGTGTCTGGGTCGTGTCGGCGCACATGGAGAGGCGTCCCTTGGATGATCTTGGCGTGTTTGGATCGAAGCGGTCGGTGCGATGAACTCAAGCACCTTTGCCCGGCGTCTCGGAAACTCAGAGCGCCGGGGAAATAATTCGAATGATAATGGCCAAAACGTCTTGCATGGCCGGGCTTATAGGCCGGTTGTGCCTATTGGTCCAGAGCTTCCGGCCCCTGCGGCGAATGGCGCAGCTTGGCCCAGCGGTTCAGCCAAGCCAAACCCGCCAGCGCCAGCCCCAAAGCCAGCAACGAAAACACCCGGATCAGGCCGCCCAAGCCTGAGATGTCGATCAGGAACACCTTGGCCACCGCCAGCCCGATCACCGCCAGCCCGGCCTTGCGCATCAGGTTCGAACCGCGGGCCAACGACTGATAGAACAGCGCCGCGCCGATCACCAGCAGCGCGAGCGTGTAGGTATAAAGCTCGGGCTGGGACACGCCGTTGCCTTCATACATTCCTGCCGCACCCTGCCAGAAATGCCGGATGGTCAGGCCCAGCCACAAGGCACCCAGCGCGATGGACACCCCCTGGCAGACCAGCCGCAACTGGGCCGGCATCGTGGGGATTCGCCACGCGAACAGACCGATGACAAGGGCCGGCAGCAAATAGGCAATGGCAAGCGTGTTCACGATCGGAGGTCCCAGAACAGGATCTGCGCCAAAACGCAAAACAGGGTTGGCCACTGTCGCAGCCAGCACCAGCCACAACAGGCCATGCGCGGCGAAAAACACGCCCAATGCGACCCGCACCCAGTTCAATCGCCCGCCCAGCGCAAACCGCTGCACCTGCGCGAATGCCAGCAGCAGCCAAATGGCCGACAGCAGGCCCAGCCCCCAATGGCTGTCGTCGGCACCGCCCTCGCCCAGCCCTTCCAACCAGCGCAGCAGCAGCAGCGACACCAGAACGCCGCCCGTCGCCCACGCTGCGCTGTCCAACATGACCTCGGCGACAGGTCGCTCCAACGGGCGCAGCATCCACCATGCCGCGACGTAGCCTGCAACCGCAGTTCCATAGACCAGAGCCATTTCCGCAACCGGCGCGTCCAGCGCCCAGCCCAGGCCCGGGTTCAGGATCAGCCGGAACGTGACGGTGACGACTCCGGCCCAGATGAACCAGCTCATCGGCGGCAGGGCAAACCGCCGGTCCAGCGCCGCCGCCGCGATGATCGTGACCACGAATGCGATGGTCAGCGCCGCCGAGCTGAGCACGATCACGCAGCCGAAGGCCAGGCAGGACAGGGCCGACAGCGTGGCCAAAGCCGGACGCATCCGGGCCTTAACATCCACACGCGCAAAGCGCTCGGCTAGCACCACCATCAGCGCCGCAAGCGCGACCGCATGCAGGGCCCAGGGGTAGGCTCCGATAACGCTGGCCGGGCGCCAGCCAAGCTCAAGCGCGATGGCCAGCGCCGGGGCGTACAGCGCAGCGGCACCGGCCCAGACCAGCGGGTACCGCCCACCCCGGAACGACCGCCATGCCGCCAGAAGAGAGATCACCGCGCCCAGCGCAACCAGCCACGTCACGGCCAACGGAAAATCGGCCTCGGGCGTTTCGGAGTAGGTCTGCCAGAACCCACGCGCCACCGCGCCGCCATCAAACCCGTGCGTGAACGCGAAACCACCCAGCCCCAGGGCAGGCAGCGCGGTCATGTCCTGCAGGGCCGGTGCGTCTTTGGCCCAGATCAGCAGGGCGAACGTCAGGACTGCCAGCAGGATCACACCCAGCCAGAACTCACCGCTCGTATCCGCCCAATGCAACACCAGAATGGCCGAGCTTGCCAGCACCGCCCCAAAGGCCAAACGCGTCGGAAATTCGGGCCACGGACCACTGGCTTTTCTGACAAAGATTTCGCTGAACATCGCGCCGTCATGATCGGGCCAGATCCGGCGCACGGGAATGGCAATGGCGATCACGGCAACGGCGGCCACGTAGATGAGGAAAGCCGGTTCTGTGATCGGCGAACCAGCCACAAGCAAAAGGCCCGCCAAATAGGCTCCTATCAGCGACAGCACCGACACCCAGGCCCAACGCTGCACCGTGTCGATCCCAAGCCCAAGCCCGGTGATCACAAAGAAATATCCATACAGCCAGGAAGGGTCGGCCGACTCTCCACCTACGACGAATGGCGCGGCAAAGGCGCCAATCAACCCGATCGCCGCCAGCAGTGGGCCGTGGAACCAGCCCAGAACCAGCCCGACAAGGGCGATGGCGATCATGCCCGCCAAAGCCGCCTCGGGGCCGATCAGGTCATAGAGCTGGCGCGCCGCCAGCACACCGCCGAACAGCGTGACCAGCCCCGCGCCGGAAAACACCGAAGGCAGGTAGGCGGTGGCCGACGACTCGTCATCGCCGTATCGGCGCCGCACGACTTCACCCGCCACGATCAGCAGCGAGCCGAAGCCCAAGGCCGCCAACACGCGCGCGGTGGGCGGCAGCAACCCGTTCTCGACCCCGTATTGCACCAGAAATATCCCCGCCAGCGCCAGCGACAGGGCGGATACGGCATAGAACCAGTTCTCGCGGAGCCACGCGCCCAGATCGTCGAAGCGCTCGGCGCGGAACACGACTGCGGCCGGAGGGGATGCGGTCTCGGCAACAGTTGCCGATTTTTCAGGCTCGGGCTGTTGATCCGGCGTGGGTGGGCTTTCCTGTTTCGGCGGGCCCCAAGGGGCCGGTCGGGGTTTTGGCTTCAACGCTTCTGCTGGCGCGGGCGGCGTCTGCGCGGGCCGCGCCATGTCGGGCTGCGGCTCGACACCCAACCTGATCTCCAACTGCTCGACCCGCCGCCGCAGTCGGGCATGGCCGACCAGCAAGACGACAATAGATACCGGCATCGCCAAAACGACCAAGCCAACAAGAACAAGCAGAGATTCCAAACCGCACCTCCGGGCAAATCTGCATCATAGGCTATCCTGTGCAGGCGCGGTAAGACAGTCGGGAAATCCCAAATGGTTTCAGCCTGTTGTGGTCTGACGCCAGTAATCTAAGGATGGAACAGAGACCCGACGAGATAGGCAATTGCCGCCGCTGCTCCACCAATCGCCAGCGTCTCAAGCCCCGAGCGCCACCAGGGTGCCAGCGACCACCGGCTTTTCATCGCGCCGATGGCAAAGAACACGCCCAGCGTCATCAGGACCGAGGCTGAAAACGCGCCCTCGACACCCAACAAGAACGGCACGAGCGGAACCATACCGGCCACGACAAAGGCCGCGAACGTGGCTGCGGCGGCCTTGAGCGGATGCGGATCGACGCTGCCCAACCCGTACTCGCCCTCGATCATCAGGTTGATCCACGTGTCACGATCGGCAGTGATCGCATCGGTTGCCTGTTCGAGCACCCGGCCCGACAGGCCCTTGCGGGACAGGATTTCCAGCACCTCGCCGCGCTCGCCGTCTGGGTAGAGGCGGATGTGGCGCTCTTCGATGGCGCGGATCCGTCGGATATTGTCCAGCTCGGCCTTGGTCCCCGAGTAATTCCCAGCAGCCATCGAGAACCCGTCGGCCAGCACGTTGGCCAAGCCCAAGGCCACGATGACGAAGGGCGACAGCCCGGCCCCGGCCACGCCTGCCACGATGGCCAGCGTGGTCACCGATCCGTCGATCCCGCCATAGACAACGTCCCGCAAGAACCCACGTCCGGGTGGGGTGTCGATCCGTTCTGCGATTTCCTGTTGGCTGTGGCCGTGATCCGCCATGGCTGGTCTCCCTTCCGGAAGATTTTGCCCTGAGTAGCGGCCCGTTGGCTTTGCGGCAGATCAACCCTTGGAAAACAGCCCGCCCAGCGCGCGCGAGACCATGCCGCGGGTCGACGGCCTGTGCCGGCCCGAGAAGGGCAGCGGACGGCAGACCTCCATCGCGGCCACGCCGACGCGGGCGCTGAGGGCGCCGTTGACCAGCCCTTCGCCAAAGCGGCGCGACAGCTTGCTGAGGACTGACCCGCCCAGAACCGGTTCAAGCAGATCGTCTCCCACGGCAACCGCACCGGTGGCCACCAGGTGAACAAACACCGCACGGGTCAACCGCCAGCCCCCCAGAAACCCGGCCCGCCCGCCATATATCTCGGCAATCCGGCGGATCATCCGCAGCGAGGCAAGAAGCGCCGTCGCAACATCGGCCAGCGCCAGCGGAACCAGCGCCGTCACGGTCGCGACCTGGCGCGCGGCGGCCTCGACTTCGCGGCTGGCGGCGGCGTCCAGCGGGGCCAGCAATTCATCCTCGACCAGTCCCAGCAGGCCCGAGGCGTCGAACTGATCCTCGATCCGTTCGGCCAGGCGGTCGCGGCCCCAGCGCGTATCCTCGCGCCCGCGATAGAACGTGATCAGGCGCTGGGTCACGGCCCGGGCCTGCGCCAGATCAGCATCGGCCAGCGCGGCATCGGCGGCGCGGCGCATCCCGTCCACCCGCGACAGCCGGCCCAGCGCGGCCAGTTCGCGCAGGGCGATCAGCAGAGCCACTAGCACCAGCGCGCAGATCAGGCCGGTCACGATCCAGCCCAGCACCGGCACGCTGGCGATCAACGAGGTAGCAAAATTCCAGGCAGCGACAGAGACCGCCGCCCCCACGACCGCAACCGCCAGCCCCCAGAACCACCGCCCAAGAACCGACGGCTTGCGCGCGGCCAGCCGGGCCGCGGCCTGCATCGCCTGCCCTTGGGGCGGCGCGATGTCCGGCACCGGCGCGGCCTTTGTCACGTCGGCGGCCGGGGCATCCTCGTCAAGCTCGATCAGAACCGGACCCTTGGCCATGCATCACTCCTTCCGTCGCCAGACGAACCGAATGTCCGGCAGCTGTTCATCATTGTCGGCCCCGTCGCTGCGGGCCACTTCGACAAAGCCGTGCCGTTCGTAGAACCGGCGCGCGCCCGTGTTGGCCTGAAAGGCATACAGCGCCAGTTCTCGGCGACCTGCCTTGGCGCTGTCCAGCAGTTGTGCGCCGATCCCCTGACTTCGCGCGGCGGGGCTTAGGTACAGGCAATGAACCTCGGTCTCGTCCACGGCCAGAAAGCCTGCGACCTTGCCGCCCTGTTCGGCAACCGTGACCCATCCATTGTCGATCATCCGCCCGCAAAAGGCGATGGCTTCGGCCCCGGAATGCAGCTCGGGCATCCAGTCGTTTTCGTGTGCAAAGCCGTGCAGGATCTCTCCGATCGCCCCGGCATCGAGGCTGCGCGCGGGCCTGAGGGTAACGGTCACAGCCGGTCTCCGATCAGGAACTGCGCAGCGCGGTCCAGCCGGATATGCGGCGGGCCGTCGCCGGGGCGCAGCGACAGATGCGCCGGGGCAAAGGTCATGAACCCGTAATCCTCGCCCAACCAAGTGTCGGCCCCCTTGCGCGCGGGGCCCAGCAGATGGGCGGGGTCTTCGGGCAGCTCTCCGGGATAGAAGGCCGCATGCTTGCCGGTGTCCAACGTACCGCGCACGCAGGGCAGTTCGACGCCGTTGTGGGTGCGGATTTCTTCGGTCGTCACGCGCAGCGCGGCGATGGACATGGCAGCGGTCTCGGCCCCGGCGAACCTGGCGCGGTCGCGCGCCTCGCGCGTCAGAGCCTCCATGATCGCGGTCAGGCGCGGGTGCTGCAGGTGGTGCAGGTGATCGGCCTTGGTGGCAGCGAACAGGATGCGTTCGACCCGCTTGCCCAGCAGCATCTGGCTGAGCCACGCATTGCGGCCGGGCCGGAAGGCAGACAGGATATCACCCATGGCGCGGCGCATGTCCTCGACCGCCTGCGGCCCCTTGTGGATCGCGCCCAGCGCATCCACCAACACCACCTGCCGGTCGATCCGGGCGAAATGATCCCGGAAAAAGGGCTTCACGACCTGCGATTTGTAGGCCTCGAACCGGCGCTCCATCTCGCGATGCAAGCTGCGGCGGCGCGAGGCGCCCTCGGTCGGCAACGGTGCAAAAGTCAGCACCGGCGACCCGGCCAGATCACCCGGCAGCAGAAACCGGCCCGGCGTACAGTCATAGAAACCCGCATCCCGCGCGGCAGTCAGATAGTCGGCAAAGCCCCGCGCCAGGGCCTGCGCGGTGGGTTCATCATGGGGGTCGGCCGGGTCAACAGATTTGATCTGGGCCAGGAAATCGGCGGCGGCCGGACGCTGCGCGATCCGCTCCAACGTTTCGCGCGACCAGTCGTCATAGGATTTTTCGAGCAGGGCCAGATCCAGCAGCCACTCGCCGGGATAGTCGACGATGTCCAGATGCACGGTGCGCGGCCCCTGCAGGCCGGCCAGCAGCCCGGCGGGGCGGGCCTTGAACGACAGACGCAGCTCGGACACGGCGCGGGTGCTGTCGGGCCAGTGGGGCTGCGGCCCGGTCAGAGCCGACAGGTGCGATTCATAGTCGAACCGAGGCACGGTGTCGTCGGGCTGCGGCTGCAGGTAGGCGGCGTTGATGCGCCCCTCCTGCTGGGCGACCAGGCCGGGCATCCGCCCCCTGTCCAGAAGGTTGGCCACCAGCGACGTGATGAACACCGTCTTGCCCGACCGCGCCAGACCGGTGACCCCCAGCCGGACGACCGGTTCGAAAAACGTCTCGGACACGCGGTCGCCGACGGATTCGACGCCGCGCACAAGACTGTCTGCCAGTGATGAGATGACCAAACCGCCGCCCCGCATTTCTTGTTTGTCCCAAGATAGGTAGCCGCTGCCCCGGTTGCCAGCGCTTTTGCCGCCTGCCCTTGCCCGGGCGCGTCCGGCAAGGTACCAGCAGCCCATGCCCAGATACGCGTTGAAAGTCGAATACCGAGGTGCGCCGTTTGCCGGATGGCAGCGGCAGAAAGAGCTGCCCTCGGTCCAGGGCGCCATCGAGGCGGCTTTGTCGAAACTGCAGCCCGGTGCGCACACGATCGCGGCCGCCGGGCGTACGGATGCGGGCGTTCATGCGCTGGGGCAAGTGGCCCATTGCGACCTTGAAAAAGACTGGGACCCGTTCCGCCTGTCCGAGGCGCTGAACTATCACCTCAAGCCGTTGCCGGTGGCGATTCTCAAGGCCGCGCGGGTGGCGGATGACTGGCATGCGCGGTTCTCGGCCATCGAGCGGCAATACCTGTTCCGCATCCTGATCCGCCGTGCACCCGCGACCCATGACAAGGGCCAGGTCTGGCAGATCGGGCACCCGCTGGATGTCGCCGCGATGCAGGAAGGGGCCGACATGCTGATCGGGCGGCACGACTTCACCACCTTCCGGTCCTCGATCTGCCAGGCGGCCAGCCCGGTCAAGACGCTGGACGAGCTGCGCGTCGAACAGGTTCAGGGCTTTTCCGGCCCCGAAGTGCATTTCCATGTCCGTGCCCGGTCCTTCCTGCACAACCAGGTACGCAGTTTCGTCGGCACGCTTGAACGGGTCGGCGCGGGCGCCTGGACCCCGCAGGACGTGCGCGATGCGCTCGAGGCCGCCGACCGCGCGGCCTGCGGGCCGGTCTGCCCGCCGCAAGGTTTGTACTTGGCGCGGGTGGGCTACCCCGATCCTGTTTTCGACTGACGTCAGAGCGCGCGCAGCAGCAATCCGCCCGCGATCACCGCGATCAGCAGCCCGGCCACCAGTTCGATCGTGGGCGCCAACACGGCCGCAAACCGCGTGGCCGAGGCCGAGGCCAGCAACCCGCCCCGCAACCCGAACGACGTCCAACCAACCATGGTGGTAACGGTCGCGGTGCCCAGCGCCATGGCAAAGGCCCCGGCGATACCGACCATCGCGATGCCCATCTGCCAGGTCAGGATCAGCACGAACAAAGCTCCGGTACAGGGTCGCGCGGCGATGCCTGCGATCAGAATCAGCGCCTCGCGCAGGCTGCCGACCTGGGCCACCTCTTCGGCGGTCGGGCCGTGACGATGCCCGCAATCGGAACAGACCTCGCCGTCGTGGTGGTGATGCCCGTGATCATGATGATGGTGATGGTCGTGCGGAGCACTGTCCGCACGGCCGCGCCGGGCGAAACTGCGCAGCGACCGCAGAACAAGCCACAGCCCGATGGCCGCGATTGCGCCATAGCTGACCGGGGCCATGATCTGCTCGGTGGTGCCGACCAGGCTTTCCCGCGACATCTGGAACACCAGAACGCCTGCATAAACCAGAACGATCGCCGTCACGGCCTGCCCCAGCGAGGACAGAACGCTGATCGCCGACAGGCGCAGAAAGGCGACATTGCGGCCCAGCCCGTACCCTCCGATCAGCACCTTGCCATGACCCGGCCCCACCGCATGGAAGAACCCATAGGCAAAACACACGGCCAGCAGCGTGGCCACGGCCTCGGGCTGTTCGGCCCGCGCGGCCCGCAGGGCACGGGCGATCTGGTTCTGGAATTCCCGCTGCTCGCCCGCGGCCCAAGACGCGAGGCTGTCAAAACCTCCGCTGCCCCAGAACCACAGCAGCAGCGCAATCGCCAGGCTGACCGGCAGGATCAGGTAGCGGGACATGAAACGCGGATCTCGGTGGCAAAGCGTTCACCGACCAGAGGGATGTCGTTCTCCTCGAGGTCATAGTCGGCGTCCAAGGTCAGCAGAAAGGCCTGCATCTGGGCCAGTTCGCCGTCGATATCCGGCTCGAACCTGTCGATCCGGCAGGTTTCAGGCCCGGAAACGGTGACCGGACGCGTCACCTCGTAGGCGGTATAGAATGTCTCGTCATAGGGTTTGGCCGACAGAGCCTGCGCGGGTACTGGCTCGCCCTCGACCTTGCGCAGATGGGTGGTCACGATTCGGCCATCCTCTGTCGTCGCGCGCGGCTCTAGCGGACCAGACAAGGCAACCGGCTGATCGGCTGCCAGGATGACCAGATCGCCGTTGTATCCTTCGACCCATTGCGCGTCGAAGCCAGCAAGGCGCTGTTCTTCCGCCTCGGATAAAACGCCGTCGCCGTCCTGATCCAACCTCATATCCTCGAGCACCAGCAGCGAGTAGAATTCGTCATAAGCCCAAGTGACGCGGACATGGGTCAGGTTGCCCGACTCATCCACGATAAATTCCAACCCGGTGTCGATGAAGACATGCGGGTGCGCCACTGCAGAAAACGGCAGGCAACAGGCGATCACGGCGGGTATCCAGCGCATGAACGCGAAGATAGGGTGCCCGACCGGCGCTGGCAACACAGTTCGGCGGTGAGCACGGATTTTGCCGCTCATTTCGGCGGAAACAGGACCAGCGTCTGCAGCGCCGTGCCGATCGGGCCTTGAGTATCGTACAGAACCGACTGCGACATCCCGATGCCGCTGGGCTGCCAGTGTGACACGGAATCCGAGGCGAGCCAGTCAGACACCGGCTCGCGGTGGATCTGCACCGTCAGGTCGGTGTTCATGAACCCCATTTCCGAGGTCGGCGCATTCCACGAAATGCCGTTGCCGCAATCGGCCAGCGGGCACAGCGACTGGATCGGCGAGGGGGTTTCGCCCTGCAGCAGAGGCGGGGTGCGCATCCAGATGGTTTTCGGCCCCGCCCCTTGGTTGCCGCCCTTGGGATAAGCCACCTCGGAATGATGGGCAAAGCCGGGCAGGTCATGCCGCATTTCGCCGATGGGAAACGGGCCGTCTTCGATCTGCGACAGGTCGGGGCCTTGGATCGCCACATTCGGCACCGGCCCCAGATCCCGGCGCGCCAGATGCATCGTGGTGGCGGTGGCGCACAGCGTATCGTCCAGGTCATGCACGGTGACGCGCGTGGTGGCCAGCGTCTTGGTGTGGCGCACGGTCTCGGCGGCCACGCGCAGACCGTACAAAGGCAGCGGGCGCAGCAGATCGACCGTCAGGCGGGTCAGCATCTTGTCGGGACCGACCTCGATCTCGGCCGCGCGCACGATCAGGCCCGCAACCGGGCCGGCATGACAGTGATCGGCCGACCACGGCCCGCGCGCCGGGTCATTGCCGACAAAGGCCCCGTCGGGCGCGACCCGAAAATATGCGGTCTCACCCACCACTGGCTGCATCGCCGCGTCCTGCATGTCAGATCTTTTCCTGGGTATGCTTTCTCAGTTCGGCCCGCGCCACCTGACGGCGATGCACCGCATCCGGGCCATCGGCTAGCCGCAGCGTGCGCACATGGGTCCAGGCGGTGGCCAGCGGCGTATCCTGGCTGACGCCTTGCCCGCCAAACATCTGCACCGCCTCGTCGATCACCTTCAGCGCAACACGCGGCGCGACGACCTTGATCTGGCTGATCCACGGGGCAGCCGCGCGCGCATCGCCCTGATCCATGTACCACGCGGCCTTCAGACACAGCAGGCGGGCCATCTCGATCTCCATCCGGCACTCGGCGATGATGTCGAAATTGGCACCCAACTGCGCCAGCTTCTTGCCGAAGGCTTCGCGCTGCAGGGCGCGTTTGCACATCTGCTCCAGCGCCATCTCGGCCTGGCCGATCGCGCGCATGCAGTGATGGATGCGACCGGGCCCGAGGCGCCCCTGTGCGATTTCGAACCCGCGGCCCTCGCCTAGCAGGATGTTCTCGGCCGGCACTCGGACATCGGTGAACCGGATATGCATGTGCCCGTGCGGCGCGTCGTCATGGCCGTACACTTCCATCGGGCGCAGGATCTCGATCCCCGGCGTGTCGGCGGGCACCACGATCATGGACTGGCGCTGGTGCTTGGGCAGGTCGTCGCCGCCGGTCTTGACCATCACGATGTAGACCTTGCAGCGCGGATCGCCCGCGCCGGACGACCACCATTTCTCGCCATTCAGAACATAGTCATCCCCGTCCCGCACGCAGGACATCGAGATATTCGTGGCATCCGACGAGGCTACATCCGGTTCGGTCATCAGATAGGCCGAGCGGATCTCGCCCGCGAGCAGCGGCTTGAGCCACTGCTCTTTCATCTTCTCGGTGCCATAGCGCTCGAACACCTCCATGTTGCCGGTGTCGGGGGCGGAACAGTTAAACACCTCGGCGCCCAGCGGGGTCTTACCCATCTCTTCGGCGAAATAGGCGTACTCGACCGTAGTGAGGCCAAATCCCTTGTCGCTGTCGGTCAGCCAGAAATTCCACAGACCCGCCGCCTTTGACTTGGCCTTCAACCCCTCCAGGATCTCGGCCTGGCGGTCGGTGTACTGCCAGCGGTCGCCCTTGTTGATCTCGGCCTGGTATTCCTCTTCCAACGGCATGATCTCGTTGCGGATCATGTCGCGGACCCGCTCCAGCAGCGCCCGGTTCTCCTCGCGCAAGACGAATGACATGTTCATGGATGGTCCCTCCCAAATGGCCCGGCGCAGGGCCGAATTTCTGACGCGAGGATGGCGCAGGGTCACTGACCGTGTCCAGCCGGGTGACGGGACGTCACGCGCAATCATTTGTTCAAACGACTTGGGGACGTTTGGCCCGGATCGAGCGTTTCCTCAGGCAATCAGGGTGTCATGATCCAGTTTCCGCCAGCGTCCCTGCAACGCCGCGTCCGGATTTCGCGGGTTTGATCACCGCCTTCGGCTTGGATGAAATGCTGCAGATGTACACAGTTTCCCCGCACGTCGCGTACCCGGATCGTCCCTTTCGAGCCGGTCTGTTCATTTTCCCAGCTGCGTTCCTGCCCGACGCTAGGCGTCCCGCCCGACAGCAGTGCCGTCGAGGCCGCGTCCAGAATCTGAAAATCAGCCGGGCTCAGGCCCATTTCGGCAATGATCCGCGACAGAGGTTTGGCCTGCGCCGTGCCGATCAACCCGACCAGAACCGCTGCGCAGAAGAGGAAGAAAAACCGGGGCATGCCTTGAAACTCGCTTTCGTCGAAATGGGTCCGGGGCCAAGCCTATACCGCGGGTGCGGTGCGGCCAAGCCCCGGGCGGGGTGCACCTTCAAATAATCCCGAACAAACCTATTGCATCCGTGACGCTATCGGCCCCCGCACGATCGGCACATAGTGGCCGAGACACCTACCCGAGGTTTTACGATGGCTCATCCCACCTATTACGCGCCCTATGGCGGCCACCCCGGTCAGGATCAGTTGCTGACCGATCGCGCCATGTTCACCGAGGCCTATGCCGTGATCCCGCGCGGTACGATGCGCGACATCGTCACCAGCTTTCTGCCGTTCTGGGAGAAGACCCGGCTGTGGGTCCTGTCCCGTCCGCTCAGCGGCTTCGCCGAGACCTTTTCGCAATACATCATGGAGGTTCAGCCCGGCGGTGGCAGCGACCGACCCGAGACCGACCCGGCGGCGCAAGGCGTCCTCTTCGTGGTCGAAGGGACCGTGGTCCTGACCCTCGCCGGGCAGAAGCACGTGCTGGACCCCGGCGGATACGCCTATGTGCCGCCCGGATCCGACTGGGCGCTGCACAACCGGTCCGACGCGGTGGCGCGGTTCCACTGGGTGCGCAAGGCCTATCAGGCGGTGCCCGGCCTGCCCGCCCCCGACCCGATCATCACCAACGAGCGCGACGTGGCCCCCACCCCGATGCCCGGCACCGAGGGTCGCTGGGCCACCACCCGCTTTGCCGACCCGGCCGACCTGCGTCATGACATGCATGTCAACATCGTCACCTTCGAACCCGGCACCGTCATTCCCTTTGCCGAGACCCATGTGATGGAACACGGGCTGTATGTGCTGGAAGGCAAGGCGGTCTATCGGCTGAACCAGGATTGGGTCGAGGTCGAGGCCGGCGACTACATGTGGCTGCGCGCGTTCTGCCCGCAGGCCTGCTATGCCGGCGGGCCGGGGCGGTTCAGGTACCTGCTGTACAAGGACGTCAACCGCCACATGCCCCTGTCCGTGGCCGGGCGATAGCGAGAAATTCCCTCCCGAAACCGGCTTTCCGGGGCCGAGACTTCCCTCGGGGGCCGAAATTTGCTCTGATCGGGGCAGATTTCATGTGTTAATTCCCGGAGATTGCCCAATGAAACTGCGTAGATCCATTTTGACTCTGGCCACGATCGCGCCTCTCAGCGTCGCTGCCCCGGCCCTTGCAAACGAAGAAACCCGAACCGTATCGGTGATGAGCCGCACCTGGGCCGTCACCCAGGTGGCCGACGAACCGGTCGTGTACCGCGCCACCCGCGACAACAACAACCTTAACCCGTTCGGTCCGCCCCCGCGCCTGCGCACGTTTCAGGCCATCGCGGCCATCCAGCAAGCGACCGGGTGCAAGGTGATCCGGTCCAGCATGTACCAGAACATCTCGGGTCAGTTCTTCTCGCAAGTCAGCTGCGGCTGACATCCCCCCGAACGGGCATTGAGGTCGCCCCGGCGCCCTGCCATAGCTTGCGCATGAAGATTGCGATCAACGGATTCGGCCGCATCGGCCGCACGATCCTGCGGCAGGTCATGGCGCTGCCCGCCGGGTCGGATGTTCAGGTGGTGCTGATCAACGACATCGCGCCGCTGGAAACCTGTGCCTATCTGTTCCAATACGACAGTACCTTCGGCCCCTATGCCGGGACGGTCGCGGCCCGGAACGCCGCGCTGGTGGTGGATGGCGTAGAAATCCCCGTCACCAACAGCGAAGATGTGGCGCGGGTCGATCTGTCGGGGGTGGATGTGCTGCTGGACTGCACCGGCATCGCCCGCAGCTCGGACGTGGCCGCACGGGGGCTGCAGGCCGGGGCGTCAAAGGTTCTGATCTCGGGGCCGTCACCGGCCGCCGACACCACCATCGTTCTGGGCGCCAACGAAGACGTCTTGGGCGATGCTCGGATCGTGTCGAACGCGTCCTGTACCACGAATGCGCTGGCGCCGCTCGTCAAGGTGCTGGACGGCATCGGGGGCATCGCATCAGGGCACATGACCACGATCCATTGCTACACCAACAGCCAGCCGATGGTAGACGCACCGCGGGGCGATCTGGCGCGGTCGCGCGCGGGGGCGCTGTCGATGGTGCCCACGACCTCGAGCGCGACGCACCTGATCGACGTGGTGCTGCCGCATCTAGCCGGGCGCATCTCGGGCGCGGCGGTGCGGGTGCCGACGGCCAGCGTCTCGGCCGTAGACCTAGTGGCGACGCTGGAAACTCCGATGGACATCGACACCTTCACAGAACGGTTGCGCCATGCGGTTGCCGAGTCGGCCGTTCTTGGCTGGACCGACATGCCCCTGGTGTCGTCCGACCTGCGGGCGCGGCCCGAGTCTCTGGTCATCGCCGGCCCCGAGATCCGCATGGTCGGCGACCGCCAAGTGCGAGTTTTTGGCTGGTACGACAATGAATGGGGGTTTTCGGCCCGGATGCTGGATGTAGCCCGGCTGATGGCGGGCTGACCCGGTCAGGGCAACCGCACCTCGTAAGGGGTGTCGAACCAATGCTCCTGAAGGTTGGTGCCGTCGCCGATGCGGTCGACCACGGCGAACAGGCCGGGCGCGCGCAGCGGCGTCAGCACGCCGTGCCATGTGCCGCGATGATAGTTCACGGCCTGCCCCGGCTGCGTCACGAAGGCCAGCGGCCTGCCCGGAACGCCATCTTCGTCCGGCGCGACGATCACCAGGAACGGCTGGTGGGTCATCGGAATGAAGGCCTGGCTGCCCTGAGGGTGACGTTCGACCATGTCCAGTTGATAGGGCAATGCCCGCGGGTTGGCGTCGAACAGGCTGATCCCCGCGCGCCCGTCCGCAAAATCCAGAACCGCCCGGTCATGGTATCGCCCGCACTGACCCTGGTTGATGATCTTGTCCGGCGCGCCGGAAACCTCGAGCACGTCGCCGAACGGCGCAAAGGCCTGGGCCGTCAGCGGCGCGATATGGATGACCCGGGTCATGAGGGCAGCAGGTCGCGCAGACGGAACTCGGCGATGCGCTCGACCTGACGGCAGGCTTCGGCGAGCTCGGTCTCGCGGTCATTCTCGATGCGTCGCTGAAACGCCTGCAGGATCGAGGCCTTGTCGTGGTCGCGCACCGCGATGATGAAGGGAAAGCCGAATTTCCGGGTGTAACGCGTGTTCAGATTGGTAAAGGCGTCGCGCTCGGCGTCGGTCAGGGCGTCCAACCCGGCCGAGGCCTGTTCGGCGGTGCTTTCAGCCGTCAGGCGTTTGGCCTGTGCCAGCTTGCCCGCCAGATCCGGATGCGCGGTCAGAACGCCCAAGCGCTCCTCGGGCGAGGCCGAACGGAACACCCGCGCCAGCGCGTTGTGCAGCCCGCCCGCCGTATCGTGCGCCGGCCCCAGTTCCAGCGCCCAGGCGCGCTCGGCGATCCAGGCCGAATGTTCGAAGATGCCGCCATAGGCCGCCACGAAGGAGTCGCGGTCCATCTGCGAGGGGCGCGGGCGGTCCTGCGGCGGATGATGCGCGGCCCAGTGTTCGGCAATCTGTAACCGGGTCGCGAACCACACATCGGAAAAGCCGCGCGCGTAGTCCAGAAACCGCTTCAGCGCCATCACCCGGCCCGGTCGGCCGATCAGGCGGCAATGCAGACCGATCGACAACATCTTGGGCGCGCCGGCCTGCCCCTCGGCATAGAGCGCATCGAAACTGTCGCGCAGATACGCAAAGAACTGATCGCCCGAGTTGAACCCCTGCGGCGTGGCAAAGCGCATGTCGTTGCAGTCCAGCGTATAGGGCACGATCAGCTGGTCGCGCCCGCCGGTGTGCACCCAATAAGGCAGATCGTCGGCATAGCTGTCGGCCACATAGGCAAACCCGCCTTCCTCGGCGACAAGCCGCACGGTGTTGTCCGAACACCGCCCCGTGTACCAGCCGCGCGGGCGGTCTCCGACCACCTCGGTGTGCAGGCGGATCGCCTCGGCGATCTGGGCGCGCTCCTCGTCTTCGGGCATGTCCTTGTGTTCGATCCATCTCAGCCCGTGGCTGGCGATCTCCCACCCGGCGGACTTCATCGCCGCCACCTGATCGGGCGAGCGCGCCAGCGCGGTGGCCACGCCATAGACGGTCACCGGCAGGTCGGCCATCAGGCGATGCAGCCGCCAGAACCCGGCGCGGGCGCCGTATTCATAGATGGATTCCATGTTCCAATGCCGCTGGCCGGGCCAGGGCGCGGCGCCCACGATTTCGGACAGAAACGCCTCGGACGCCGCGTCGCCATGCAGCACGCAGTTTTCGCCGCCCTCTTCATAGTTCAGCACGATCTGCACTGCCAGTTTGGCGCCGCCGGGCCAGTTCGCATCGGGCGTGGTGGCGCCATATCCGATCATGTCGCGCGGGTATCTGGGGGGCTGCATGTTGGGTTCCGCCTTTTGTTGCGACCATTCACTGGCTTTTTATTGCATGAAACCGCAAGGGATTATCAAATCAATCCGAACGCTGTTTCGGTTATTTGGCCGTTTCCTCGGGCATGGGTTTCGCCTCAGAATGCGGTCTATCCGTTTGCCAAATCCGCTGACGACCGGCAAGACTGCACCACGCAACAGGCAGGAGAGACCCGTGACAGGATACCTGACGACCCACGTTCTGGACACGGCCCGCGGCTGTCCGGCCAAGGGGCTGAAAATCGCGCTGTACCGCGTGTCGGGCAATTCGCACCGCAAGCTGGTCGAGATGCAGACCAACGCCGATGGGCGCACCGACAGCCCGATCCTGCCGCAGGATCGGTTTGAGCCCGGCACCTACGAGTTGATCTTTTTTGCCGGCGACTATCTGCGCGCCACCGGCCAGGCGGGAGCGGAACCGCTGTTCCTGGATCAGGTTCCGATCCGGTTCGGCATGTCCGATCCGCAGGCGCATTACCATGTGCCGCTGCTGCTGTCGCCCTACGGCTATTCCACCTATCGCGGCAGCTGAGAGCCTAGGCCTCGGCCCGGCGGACGACCGCACCGATCCGGGCGATCACGAAATCCATGAACAGGCGCGCCTTTGGGTCTTGATGGCGGCGATGCGTGTACAGGCACGCCATCTGCACCGGCACGGGCGGCGTGTCTTGCGCCACCGGTACAAGGCGGCCGGCCTTCAGATGCTCGGCCACTTCGAAGACCGGCTTCATCGCGATCCCCTGCCCCGCCAGTGCCCAATCGGTCAGCACGTCGCCATCATCGCACTCAAACCGGCCGGACACGGCAAAGCGTTTGGGGCCGTCGGGCGTCTGCAACAGCCATTGAAACTCGGTCGCGCCGGGATAGCGCAGGTTCAGGCATTCGTGCCGGTCCGCGATCAGATCAGCCCCCGATCGCGGCATGCCCCGGCGCGCGACATAATCCGGGGCCGCGCACAGAATGCGCTGACAATCGGCGATCTTGCGGATGCGCAGGGTGCTGTCCTCGGGCAGGCCGATGAAGAACGCAAGATCCAGCCCCTCGGTCGTCAGGTCCACCGAGCGGTCGGTCAGGCGCAGCCGCACGTCGATCTCGGGGTATTTGTCAAGAAATTCCGGCACTTGCGGCGCGATCAACCGCCGCCCCACCCCAAGTGGCGCCGCCACGAACAAGGTGCCGCGCGGGGCCTCGGTCAGGTGCATAACCTGCGCCTCGGCCTGATCGACCGCGTCCAGCACAGCAACCGCGCCGGGATAAAAGGCCCGGCCCTGCTCGGTCGGCGACAGGTTGCGCGTGGTGCGCTGGAACAGACGCACGCCCAGATGATCCTCGAGCTGGGAAATCCGCGCCGATGTCACCGCCGGTGAAATCCGCAGATCGCGGCCCGCCGCCGACATGCTGCCCAGATCATAGACCCGGACAAAGGTGCGAATGTTGTCGAGATAGGACATCTTATCGTTTTTTTTGATACAGTTTGACAATATGCGGGAATACCGAAGAAACCGCCACTTGCATAGTGTGCAGGCAAACAATCGGAGAGCCATGGATGTTTGAGTTTGCCGTGTTCTGGGACTGGTTGGCCTTTGGCGTGCGCTGGCTGCATGTGGTCACCGCGATCGCGTGGATCGGGTCGTCGTTCTATTTCATCGCGCTGGACCTCGGCCTGAACCGCGACATTCCCGGCCCGGCGGATGGCGAGGAATGGCAGGTGCATGGCGGCGGGTTTTATCACATCCAGAAATACTTGGTGGCGCCCGAACGGATGCCCGATCACCTGACCTGGTTCAAATGGGAAAGCTATTCCACATGGCTCAGCGGCGCGGCGCTGCTGATGATCGTCTATTGGGTGGGTGGAGAGCTGTACCTGATCGACGCGCAAAAGGCCGATCTGGCGCTGTGGCAGGGCATCCTGATCTCGGCGGCGTCGCTGACCGTGGGCTGGCTGATCTATGATTTCCTGTGCAAATCTGATCTGGGCGAGCGTCCGACCCTGCTGATGCTGCTGCTGTTCGTTCTGCTGGTGGCAATGGGCTGGGGATACAACCAGATCTTCACCGGCCGCGCGATGATGCTGCATCTGGGCGCCTTCACCGCCACGATCATGACGGCCAACGTATTCTTCATCATCATGCCCAACCAACGGATCGTGGTGGACGACCTGAAAAATGGCCGCACCCCCGACCCGAAATACGGCAAGATCGCCAAGCTGCGCTCGACCCACAACAACTATCTGACTTTGCCGGTGGTCTTCCTGATGCTGTCGAACCACTATCCGCTGGCCTTTGCGACCAAGTACAACTGGATCATCGCGGCGCTGGTCTTTCTGATGGGCGTCACCATCCGCCACTATTTCAACACGCGCCACGCCCGGGCCGGCAACCCGACCTGGACCTGGCTTGTGACGGCCCTGCTGTTCATCGCCATCATGTGGCTGTCCACCGCCTCGATGCACGACCCGCTGGAAGAGGCCGAGGCGCAGCCGCTGACGCCCTATGAACAGCGGTTCGCCGAGGCCCCCGGCTTCGAGGCCGCCCATGACGTCGTTCTGGGCCGCTGTTCGATGTGCCACGCGCGCGAGCCGGTCTGGGACGGCATCCTGTGGGCGCCCAAGGGCGTTCTGCTGGAAACCGAGGCCGACATCGCGCGCAACGCCAAGCAGATCTATCTGCAGGCGGGGATCAGCCACGCGATGCCGCCCGCGAACGTGACCTACATGGAGCCCGAGGACCGCGCGGCCATCGTCCGTTGGTTCCGCAACGCCGGGTCATGACAGCCGGCTGAAAATCCAGCTTGTCCACCCAATATTTCTGTCCCTTTCCCGCACGCGATGTTCTAACATGCCGATCAAGGACGTTGCGGAGGCCGCATTTCGGCTGAAAAACCGCAATGCAGAACGGGTGGAGCCAATTGATGCGGGCAGGCAGGCGGAAGTGCAGTCTGAGGGGCTGGTTCATTGGCGCGGTGCTGGCCGTGGCCCCGCACAGCCTGCTTGCGCTGGAAACCTCCCTGTCGGCGCCGGGCCTGCCGCCGGACGTTGTCAAGAAGATCGAAAACACGTCCTCGGTCATCACGGCCGAATCCCGGGGCCTGGACACACCTTTGGAGGTCTTTTCGGCCGCCCTGTCCGATTATCGCACCATCGTGCAGATCCTGTATGACGCGGGGTATTTCGGGCCTTCGGTCAGCATCAAGCTGGACGGGCGCGAAGCCGCTGACCTCAGCTCGGTGAACGTTCCGGCGCGGATCAACCGTGCGGTGATCTCGATCAATCCCGGGCCCGCGTTTTCTTTCGGAACCGCCGTCATCCGCCCCGTGGCCCCCGAAACCGACCTGCCCGAAGGCTTCGCCACCGGAAAGCGCGCCACTACCGGCGCGATCCATGATGCGGCGTCGGCCGGGGTGCAGGGCTGGAAAAACGCGGGCCACCCCAAGGCCGCCCTGTCCGATCAAGAGATCATCGCCCGGCACGCCCAAGCCCGGCTGGATGCTCGGATCAGGCTGGACCCGGGCCCACGCCTGCGGTTCGGCAAGATGCATATCGCAGGCGACACCGATGTCAGACACAGGTCAATCGAGAAAATCGCTGGCTTCCCTTCGGGCGAGGTCTATTCGCCGGACAAGCTGCAGAGAGTCGGCACCCGGTTGCGTCGCACCGGAACATTCAGCAGCGTTTCGATCGTCGAGCGTGAAACACCCAACCCCGACGGCACGCTGGATTTTGACGCCACCTTCGAGGACCTGCCCAAGCGCCGCCTGACCTTCGGGCTCGAACTCGCCTCGCGCGATGGGCTGGATCTGGCGGCCACCTGGACCCACCGAAACGTTTTCCGACGCGCCCAGCGTCTGCGGCTCGAAGCCGCGATCCGCAACATCGGCGGGTCCGAAGACGTCGATTACCGCCTGGGCCTGCGCCTGGACCAGCCCGACAGGCTGGGCCCCGACGACAGCACATTCTGGAGCGCGTTGCTGGAACGGCGCGACACCGACAATTACACCGTCTCGGCAGCGTCGCTGGTCTTCGGCGCACGTCGGACATTTTCAGACCGTCTCTATGCCGAAGCCGCCACGGGTTTCTACTACTCCGAAGCGGATGACGCCTATGGTACAGACCGCAAGTTCCGGTATTTCATCCTGCCGACCCGATCCGAATGGGATCTGCGCGACAGCAAGGTCAGCGCCACGCGCGGTTATTTCCTTGACGCCCAGGTTATGCCGTTTGTCGGGCTGTCTGGAACCGATACGGGGATTCGGCTGTTTGTCGACGGGCGTGGTTATGCCAGCTTGGGCACCGGCGGACGGCTGGTGCTTGCCGGGCGCATTCAGCTGGGTTCGGTGATCGGCCCGCCGGCCGACGGGGTCACGCCCGACTTCCTGTTCTTCTCGGGCGGCGCGGGCACCGTGCGCGGCCAACCGTATGAAAGCCTGGGCGTGCCCGTCGGAACCGGAATCGCCGGTGGCAAATCCTTCCTGGGCCTGTCCGGCGAAGTCCGCGGAAAGGTGACCGAGAAACTGTCGCTGGTCGGGTTCTACGACTACGGTGCCGTGGACATCTCGTCCTTCGTTGGCAGCGGTGCCGAAACCCATTCGGGCGCCGGCTTGGGGGTCCGGTATGATCTGGGTGGGTTTGGGCCCCTGCGGCTGGATCTGGCCGTTCCCGTCCAGGGAGACACCGGCGACGGGCTGCAATTCTACATCGGGATCGGGCAGGCATTTTGACACGTCATCTTTTATATCCGCTTGCGATCGCCGCCCTGTCGCTGACTTTGTCGGGTCCCGTTGCGGCACAGGACACGGATGGCGGCGGCATGCTGTCGGATTTCCTTCAGAACACCCTGTCCGGCGACAATCGCAACGTGCGCGTCGTGGGGCTGCAAGGCGCGCTGAGCGCCCGCGCCACGATCGAGGAGATCACCGTCGCCGATGACGACGGCGTCTGGCTGACGATCCGCAACGCCGAGTTGGACTGGAACCGCCTGGCCCTGATCCGCGGACGGTTTTCCGTGAACGCCCTTACGGCGCAGGAAATCGACATCGCCCGCGCGCCCGGCAAGACGACGTCGGATGAACCGACCGCCACAGCCGAGGCCCAGCCCTTTCAACTGCCGGAACTGCCTGTTGCCATCGAAATCGGAGAACTCCGGGTGGACAGCCTGTCGCTGGGTCAACCGCTGATCGGCGTCGCGGCCACGTTGTCGGTAGACGGCAACCTGACGCTGGCCGACGGCACCCTTGACACCAAGCTGGGTATCGACCGACTGGACCGCCAAGGCGACCGGATCGCCCTGACCGCCGGGTTCCAGAACGAAAGCCGTCAGATCGACCTTGATCTGACCGTGTCCGAGGCGCCCGGCGGCCTGATTTCCCAAGCCCTGAAAATCCCCGACAGCCCGGCCATCGGGTTGACGGCCAAAGGGTCTGGGCCGGTCACGGATTTCACCGCCGATATCGGTCTGGGCAGCGACGGGATGGACCATGTCAGCGGCCAGATACGTCTGCTGGGACTCGAACAAACGCAAACCTCCGCACAGGACGGCATTGTCTTTACAGCGGATCTGGGCGGCGACCTCAGGCCGTTTCTTGCCCCCGAAATCGACCCGTTCTTCGGCGCGCGCACACGCCTGTTCATCGACGGACGGACATTGCCGGGCGGTGGGATGGAGGTCTCCAAGGCCGAAATCACCTCGCAGGCGCTGCGCTTCGAGGCGCAGGTGAACCTTGCCGCAGGCAACGCCTTGCAGATGGCAGCCATTCAGGGCCGGATCACTCCGCCTGCCGGCGATGAGGTGGTTCTGCCCTTCGGCGGCGGGGATACCTCGGTGGGCGCAGCCCAGTTCTCGGCCCTGTTCGACCAGAAGAACGGCAACTACTGGGATCTCAGCCTGACCGCCAACGCAATCGATACGCCGCAGTTGCGCGTCGCTCGGGCGCGGCTGACGGCACAGGGCACTCTGACGCAAACCGCCGGCCTGGACCTCAGCGGCGATCTTCAGGCCTATTTGGGCGGTGTCGATCCAAACGATCCCGCCTTGAAGGCGGCGGTTGGCGACCAGATCACCCTGGATGGCCGGTTCGACTATGGCGCAGACCAGACGCTTGGGTTGTCGGGGTTCGAACTGGTCGGAGCCGACTATGCCATGCGGGCCGACGCACAGATCAGCGGGTTGGCAAGCGGGTTGAAGGTCGACGGGACCGCCACCGCCGATGTGACGGACCTGTCCCGGTTCTCGGGCCTGGCGAAACTGGACTTGGGCGGACGGGCCAGCCTGCGTGTCGAAGGCGCGGGCTCGCCGCTGGAGGGGAGTTTCGACGGCAAGCTGACCGTTGAAGGGCACGACCTGTCCACCGGTCGCGACGACATCGACCCGGTGATCGCCGGAGAGACCGACATCGCGCTGGACGCGCGGCGCGATGCGGGCGGCATAACGATCCGCGCGCTCACCATCAACGGCGAGACCTTGACCGCGCAGGCCAGCGGAGACGTGACGACCCCCGGCGGCAATCTGACGCTCGACGGACAGGCCGAGGTGAGGGCTACCGATCTGTCGATATTTTCAGGCTTGGCCCAGCGCCCGCTGGCCGGCGCGCTGTCGGCGCGGGTGGATGGCAAGGGCGCGGTCCGGACGCTGGCGTTCGACGGCACCGCCAGTCTGGACGCCCGCGATGTCCGAACCGGGCTGGACCAGATCGACCCGCTGTTGACCGGCCGCGTTGAGGCGGCGTTCGACGGGGCGTACGGCCGCGACCGAATCGACATCCGGCAGGCAAGCCTGAACAGCGCCGCCGTGCAGGCCGAGATCGCCGCCACCATCGACGACCCGACCGGGAAATTGGTCGTTGATGGCCGGGCCAAGGCCGAAATCCCGGACCTGTCGTTGTTCGCGGCATTGGCGGGCCGCCCCGTGGCCGGGGCCGTTTCGGCAGAACTGTCGGGCAAGGCCGCCAGAGACAGCCGGACCTTCGACATTCGCGGAACAGTCAAGGCCGACGACATCCAGACCGGGGTCGCATTGGCCGACGCTCTG
Source organism: Ruegeria sp. BHSA191 (assembly GCF_059613325.1). Taxonomy (NCBI): domain Bacteria; kingdom Pseudomonadati; phylum Pseudomonadota; class Alphaproteobacteria; order Rhodobacterales; family Roseobacteraceae; genus Ruegeria; species Ruegeria sp. BHSA191. The sequence goes on along the minus strand of NZ_JBXWSH010000007.1, from coordinate 61,174 downwards.
GTACCGGGTCGCACGACCCTGAGCGTGGACGCGGCGAACGACGACCAGGGCCTGAACATCCGCACATTCCGGCTGGCAGGCACCGCGCTGTCGGCAAATGCCTCGGGTCAGTTGGACCGGGCATCCGGCGGGCTGAGTTTCTCGGCCGGTCTGGACGATCTGGCACGCATCTCGAACACGATTTCGGGGCCATTGAAACTGGATGGTAACGTGGCGCCCACGGCTTCGGGGCTGGAAGGGTCGGCGCGTCTGCAAGGGCCTGACAGCTCATTCGCGGCGCTTGTTGGCGCGGTGAATACGGATGGGTCCGCCGATCTGGACTTTGACGCCAGGTTCGACCGTATCGAGCGTTTCGCGCCGGACTTCCCGGGCAGCGTCACCGCCAAGGGAAATGCCCGGCGTGACGATGGTGTCTGGACGATCGACGCCGCCGCAACCGGCCCGGCCGAGATCAACAGTACCGTCAAGGGCACTTATTCCGAGGCAGCAGGCACGGCCGACATCACCGCGCAGGGCGGCGTAAATCTTGGCATCGCCAATGCGTTCATTACCCCGAACAAGATCGAGGGCTCAGCCCAGTTCGATCTGGCCCTCAATGGCCAACCCTCGCTGGACGCGCTCAGCGGCTCGGTCACGACCTCGGAGACTTCGTTGGCCATACCAACCGCCGGTCAAACCATTACCGGCATCACCGGCCGGATCGACCTTGCCCAAAGCCGCGCGACGATCGCGTTGAACGGCGGCATGCGGGCAGGCGGCGGGTTCACCGTCAGCGGCCCCGTCGATCTGACACCGCCCTTCAATGCGCAGATCACCACCGCGATCAACAACCTGGTGGTGACCGACAACCTGCTGTACGAAACCACGTTGAACGGACAGATCGCTATGACCGGTGCGCTGGCCCGCAACAGCACGCTGGCCGGGCAGATCACCTTCGGGGAAACCAACATCAACCTGGCAGCCGCCTCGGGGGCCGTCGGCGCCGCACCCATCCCGGTGATCGAGCATGTGGGTGAAAGCGCCGCCAGCCTCGTCACGCGCCAGCATGCCCAATTGGTCGAAACCGAGCGCACCCAGAAAGGCGAGTCCCGAATCGCGCTGGACATCAGCCTGCTTGCGCCCAAAAGCGTCTTCGTGCGCGGGCGTGGCGTCAACGCGGAACTTGGCGGTGCGATTTTCATCAGGGGCACCACCGCCTCCGTTGTGCCTTCGGGCCAGATCGACCTGATCCGGGGCAATCTGGACATTCTCGGGCGTCGGCTGGCCTTGACCAAAGGGATCGTCAGCCTGCAGGGCGACCTGAAGCCGTATATCGAATTCGTGTCCTCGGCCAGCACCTCGGACGGAACCGCGACCATCGAGATCGCCGGGCCGCTGGACGCCCCCGCCGTCGACGTGTTTTCCGACCCCGAACGCCCGGCCGAAGAGGCGCTGGCCATGTTGCTGTTCGGCAACCGGTTTTCCGAGCTTTCGCCCTTCGTGATCGCGCAGATGGCGGCCTCGCTGGCGCAGCTCAGCGGTGCGGGCGGCGATGCCACCAAAGGCGTGCGCGACGCGACAGGGGTTGATACCGTCGATGTCGGCGCGACCGAAGGCGGTGGCGGGCGGCTGGGTGCCGGCGCCTATCTGAGCGACAACCTCTATACCGATTTCACCGTGAACACCGAGGGCGATACCGAGGTGAACCTCAACCTCGACGTCACCGACAATATCACTGTGCGCGGCACGGTGGATGGCAAGGGGGAAACCGGAATCGGCATCTTTTTCGACCGCGATTACTGAAGGCCAGTACCGCGGGGCCAGTCAGGATCTTCGGATGCCGATCGGCTGCCCGATTTGCGGCGCGGCCTCCAGACCCGCGTGATCGGCCACCATCCGGGCCAGACGCGCTACGGCCCAGTCCGGGTAGGGTTCCGACCGACCTGTTGTGTGGCTGACATTCATGAACAGGGCCTCTTGGGTGGCACAGACCACGCCATCCTCGGCCGACACCATCTGTGCAAAATAGTGACCACGCTTGTAATCGGCGTCCAGCATCCGAAACCGGAACACCAGTGCCTCGCCTTCGCGAACCTCGCGCAGGAAATGCAGATGCGACTGCAGGATGTACGGCCCCTGCCCCAGCGCCGCGACCTGCGGTTCGCCCAAGCCCAGGTGATCGACCAACAGCCGTTCAAAGGCCAGATCGAACACCACGCCGTAATACCCCACATTCATGTGGCCGTTGTAATCGATCCAGTCGGACTGGACCGTGAAACCGGTGATTTCGACCGGTGCGGGGTACGGGCCGTCATGGCCGCCCAAAGGCTCGGATTGCGGGGTCATTGCGCGCTGTCCTCCTCGAAGATCGCCACCGCGCGGACGAACCCGGCCGAGGCGCCCTTGATCTTGAACGGAAAGCACGAGATCTCGAATCCCGTGGGCGGCAGGCTTTCCAGATTGGTCATCTTCTCCATGTGGCAATAGCCGATCTCCATCGACGCGCGATGCCCCTCCCAGATGATCGAGGGATCATGGGTTTCCGCGTATTCCTGCGCGGTCAGCGGAAAGGGCGCGTCCCAGCTCCAGGCGTCGGTGCCGGTCACCCGTACGCCGCGCTCGGTCAGGTATAGCGTGGCCTCACGCCCCATTCCGCAGCCTTTCATCAGGTAATCCGGCTGGCCATAGCAGGTGCCGGCGGAGGTGTTGACCACGACGATATCCAGCGGTTGCAGGTCATGCCCGATCCGCTTCAGCTCGGCCTCGACATCGGCGGCGGTGACGACGTAGCCATCCTCGAAATGCCGGAAATCCAACTTCACGCCCGGGTTCATACACCACTCCAGCGGCACCTCGTCGATGGTGATCGCCCGCTCGCCCCGGTTCATGGTCGAGTGGTGGTGGTACGGCGCGTCCAGATGGGTGCCGTTGTGGGTGGCGATCTGCAGCCGTTCGATGGCCCAGCCCTCGCCGCCGGGCAGGTCCTCTTTTTTCAGGCCGGGGAAAAAGGCCATTACCTGCTCGGCCGTCTGGTCGTGGCTCATGTATTCGATCTGCGGCAGCATGATCGGTGGGTCCGACACGATGCCGGTTTCCAGCGGGACGGACAGATCGACGAAACGGCGGGGCATGAACTCCTCCGGGATTGCGCGGCTCAAGGGTTGGCTGGCTGCAACCATCTGTCAAGCCAAGAAAAAGGCGGGCACGCTGGCCCGCCTTTTCAGGGTTTTGGTGAGTGGTTGCAGGCTCTACTCGGCCGCGATGGCGTCCTCGATCTTTTCGACACGGATGGCCGAGAACTTGAACTCGGGGATCTTGCCATAGGGGTCGATTGCCGAGTTGGTCAGGATATTGGCCGCCGCCTCGACATAGGCGAAGGGGATGAACACCATGTCCTCGGCGATCGCCCGGTCGGCACGCACCATGATCTCGATCGAACCGCGCCGGGTGGTGAGACGCACCATCTCGCCCGGCTCAATCCCCATCAGCTTGAGCGTTCGCGGGTTCATCGAACAATTCGCCTCGGGTTCGACCGCGTCCAGAACCTTGGCGCGACGGGTCATGGACCCGGTGTGCCAGTGTTCCAGCTGCCGCCCTGTGGTGGCGATCATCGGGAATTCCTCGTCCGGGGCCTCATCCGGGGGAATGATGCTGGCCGGAGTGAATTTCGCACGGCCATCGGGGCGCGGGAAGCCGTCGCCGAACACGATGGACTGGCCCGGATCGGTCTCGGACAGCGACGGATAGGTGATGCTCTCGGTCTCGAGCCGCTCCCATGTGATGTTGTCCAGCGACGCCATGGTCAGCTTCATCTCGGCAAAGACCTGCGAGACATCCGTGTAATCCCAGTTCAGCCCGATGCGCTTTGCCAGATCGACGGTGATCGCCCAGTCCTCGCGCGCATCGCCCGGCGGCGGCACCGCGGGGCGCACGCGCTGCACCTGGCGGTTGGTGTTCGACACCGTGCCGTTCTTTTCATACAGCGCCGAGGCCGGCAGGATGATGTCGGCATAGTTTGCCGTTTCGGTCAAAAAGATGTCCTGCACGATCATCAGGTCCAGCTTGGCCAGCGCCTCGCGGGCGTGGTTCACGTCGGGGTCGGACATGGCCGGGTTTTCGCCCAGGATGTACATGCCCTTGATCTTCCCCACATAGGCGTGGTCGATGATCTCGGTCACGGTCAGGCCCTTCTCGTTCGAGAAATCGCCCGAATTCCAGACCTGACTGAACTTGGCTCGAACGGCGTCGTCGGTGACCGACTGGTAGTCGGGCAGGAACATCGGGATCAGGCCCGCATCCGAAGCCCCCTGCACGTTGTTCTGCCCCCGCAGCGGGTGCAGACCCGCGCCCGGCTTGCCCACATTGCCCGTCATGAGCGCCAGTGAGATCAGGCAGCGCGAATTGTCGGTGCCGTGTATATGCTGGCTGACGCCCATGCCCCAGAAGATCAGCCCGGCATTCGCATTGGCGAAAATTCGGGCCACGCGGCGCAGCTGGTCCGGTTCGATGCCGCAGATCGGCGCCATCTTCTCGGGCGTGAACTGGCGCAGGTGCTCCTTCTCGGCCTCCCAGTTCTCGGTCCAGCGGTGGATGTACTGGCTGTCATACAGCTCTTCCTCGACGATCACGTTCATGATCGCGTTCAGCATCGAGACATCGGCACCGGGCCGGAACTGCAGCATCTCGGTCGCGAATTTGCGCATGCCCACGCCGCGCGGGTCCATCACGATCAGCTTGCCGCCGCGCTTGGCGAACTGCTTGAAATAGGTCGCCGCGACGGGGTGATTCTCGATCGGGTTGGCGCCGATGATGATCGCCACATCGGCATTTTCGATCTCGTTGAAGGTCGCGGTCACTGCGCCCGAGCCCACGTTCTCGATCAGCGCCGCCACCGACGAGGCGTGGCACAGCCGCGTGCAGTGGTCCACGTTGTTGTGGCCAAAGCCCTGCCGGATGAACTTCTGGAACAGATAGGCCTCTTCGTTGGTGCATTTGGCCGAGCCAAAGCCCGCCACGCTGCGCGGATCCTCATCCCGCAGCTTCATCAGCCCCTTGGCGGCCAGGTCCAGCGCTTCGTCCCAGGTCGCCTCGCGGAAATGGGTGCTCCAGTCGGCGGGATCGACGTTCAACCCCTTGGGCGGCGCATCCTCGCGCCGGATCAGCGGCTTGGTCAGGCGGTGCGGGTGGTGGATGTAGTCGAACCCGAACCGGCCCTTGACGCACAGGCGGCCTTCGTTGGCGGGACCGTTGATGCCCTCGACATATTTGACCTTGCCGTCCTTGACCTTGAGGCTGACCTTGCAGCCCACGCCGCAGAAGGGGCAGACGCTTTCGGTCTCGGAGTCGTAATCCTTGCTGTCGCCGTGCTGCTGGTCGTCCAGCACGGTGGCGGGCATCAGGGCGCCGGTCGGACAGGCCTGGACGCATTCGCCGCAGGCCACGCAGGTCGACTCGCCCATCGGGTCGTTCTGGTCGAACACCACCTGCGCGGTATGCCCGCGGCCGGCCATGCCGATCACGTCATTCACCTGCACCTCGCGGCAGGCACGGACGCAGAGGTTGCAGTTGATGCAGGCATCCAGATTGACCCGCATCGCCACATGGCTGTCATCCAGCAGCGGAATCTTCTCGGGCTCTTTCGCCGGAAAGCGGCTGGCGCTGACATCGTTCAGCTTGGCCATGTCCCAGAAATGGCTGGAGGCATCATGCGGCTGCTCTGGCTGGTCGGCCACCAACAATTCCATCACCAGCGCGCGCGATTTCTCGGCGCGGTCGGTGTCGGTTTTGACCACCATCCCTTCAGCCGCCGGGCGGATGCACGAGGCGACCAGCGTCCGCTCGCCCTCGACCTCGACCATGCAGGCGCGGCAGTTGCCGTCAGGGCGATAGCCCGGCGCGGGTTTGTGGCACAGGTGCGGGATAACCAGGCCCTTGCCGTTGGCCGCTTCCCAGATCGTGGTGCCCTCGGGTACCGTCACGTCTTCGCCGTTCAGGTTGAAGGTGACGGTCTTGGTTTCGCTTGCGTCAAGCATCGCCAAATTCCTTCTTAAGAACCGCAAGAAGCTCGCGTGCCGATTTTTCGTCAAACTGCAGTGTTTGGCTCAACTTGTCGGGTATTTCCCGGTTCACAGACCCGTAGGTGTTAAGCTGCAAAACCTTTTTGCCATCACTTTCAGAAACCAGGTACTTGCAAGAAACCTGCGTAGGATGAAGTGAACGAAAGTTTCTCTCGTCTTTTTCAAGGTGCGTCACTAACGCCATCCTAGATCTCCTCCCCGAAATGTTTCATGACCAGGCGGATCGGGTTCGGAGCCGCCTGCCCGAGACCGCAGATCGAGGCATCACCCATCACCTGGCACAGGTCTTCCAGCAAGTCGGTGTCCCACTTGTCGGCCTGCATCAGCTTGACCGCCTTTTCGCAACCCGCGCGGCAGGGCGTGCACTGGCCACAGCTTTCGTCCTCGAAGAACCGCAGCATGTTCAGCGCCGCGTCGCGCGCGGTGTCCTGATCGGACAGGACCACTACGGCGGCGGACCCGATGAAGGTGCCATGCGGTTGCAGAGTGTCGAAGTCCAACGGGATGTCGTCCATCGACGCGGGCAACAGGCCCGAGGACGGCCCGCCCGGTTGATACGCTTTGAAAACGTGACCCTCGGCCATGCCCCCGGCGGCATCAATCACGTCAAGAATGGTCGACCCTGCCGGCAGCAGGTAGACGCCCGGCTTGGCCACCCGGCCCGAGACCGAGTAGCTGCGAAGGCCTTTGCGGCCATTCTTTTCAACCGAATTGAGGATTTCCGGGCCTTCCCGGCAGATCTTGGACACCCAGTAGAGCGTCTCGACATTGTGCACCAGCGTCGGGCGGCCAAACACGCCGACCTGCGCCACAAAGGGCGGGCGGTGGCGCGGCAGGCCCTTCTTGCCCTCGATCGACTCGATCATCGCGGATTCTTCGCCGCAGATATAGGCGCCCGCACCGCGGCGCAGGTCGATATAGCCTTTCTCGACGATCCCGGCCTGTTCCAACGCTGCAATCTCGCGCCGAAGGATTTCCAGCACCGCCGGGTATTCGTCGCGCATGTAGATGAAGCAGGTCTCAGCCTCGACTGCCCATGCGGCGATCAGCATCCCTTCGAGGAAAACATGCGGCGTGCGTTCAAGATAGTAGCGGTCCTTGAAGGTGCCGGGCTCGCCCTCGTCACCGTTGACAGCCAGGTAACGCGGGCCGTCGTTCATGCGGACAAAGCCCCATTTCTTGCCCGACGGGAAACCGGCGCCGCCTAGGCCGCGCAGGCCCGAGGCCAGAACCTGTTCCTGAACCGCTTCCCAGTCGCCACCTTCGCGCAGTTCTCTTAGTTTGGCGTAACCACCGTTTTCGAAATAGGTCGCGAAGGTCTCGTAGTCGGGCAGATGGGCGTGGGTATCGCCCGCCGCGATGGCGGCCTGCACCTTTTCTGGGGTGGCGTGGTCGATATGGTTGTGCCCGATTTCCAGCACCGGCGCGGTGTCGCAGCGCCCCATGCAGGGCGCGCGCAGAACGCGCACTTCGGACGGGTCCAGCCCATCTTCCAGCGCCTTCTTCAGCTGTTGTGCGCCGGCCAATTCGCAGGACAGGGAATCACAAACGCGGATGGTCAGCGCGGGGGGCGGCGTTTCACCTTCTTTGACCACGTCGAAATGGGCATAGAAAGTCGCGGTCTCGTAGATCTCGGCCTGACCGATCCGCATCTCAACGGCCAGCGCGGCAATGTGGTCGGCGCTGATATGGCCGTGCGTGTCCTGGATCAGATGCAGAAACTCGATCAGCAGGTCGCGGCGGCGCGGGCGGTCGCCCAGCAGGCGCTGAATCTCGGCCTGCGCCTCGTCCGTGAACTGACGGCCCTTGGGCGTGTGCCGCCCCTTGCCTTTGCCTGACTTCCAGACGCCCTTGGGCGCGCCTGATGGCTTGGTGTCCAATGGTGCCATGATGCCCTCCGAATTGAGGCCCCGTGTCTCATCAGCAAACCATATCGTCAAATCGCAAAACCGAATGGCACGATAACGACGGTTTATCACCGCAAAGACGTCACCACCCGTCGCAAGGCATCGACCGTCGGCAGTTCCGGGTCGCGCGCCAAGGTCGCCAGACAGATCGGCTTGCTGACCACCGGATCGACCAAAGGCAGGACCCGCGTCCCCTCAAGATCGCCCAGCGCCCGTACCAGAACGCGCGGCACAACCGTCGCCGCCAGCCCTTCGCGCGCCATGACCATCGAGGCGGTGAATCCGCTGGTTTCGGCCACTACATGAGGATGTAGACTTTGTTCGGCGAAAATCCGGTCGAGAATGCGCCGGTTCTGCATCTGCGGCTCCAGCAGGCTGAGCGGGAACTCGGCCACGCGTGCCCAAGGGATCGGGCCGGTTTCCTGCGTCATGTGCTCGGGCACGAGCAGCACATAGGTTTCCTCGTATAGGGGATGAACATGGCGCAGGTCGGTGCCGATGCTGTCGCCATAGGTGATCCCGGCATCAATGCTGCCTTCGTCCAGCCGGTACTGGATCGCGGTGGCCGACATGGTTTCGATCCGCGACAGGATGCGGGGATGCGCCGCCTGCAGATGTTTGATCAGGCGGCCTGTAAATGCGATGGCGGTTGGGATCACGCCAAGGATCAGCGTGCCGGTGATCTCGCCCTTGATCGCCTGCACCTCCTGCTCCAGCGCCTTGGCGTCATCCAAGATACGGCGGGCGCGGCGGACGATCATCTCGCCCTCTTCGGTCAGGCCCTGAAACCGGTTGGCCCGGCGCACGATCGACACGCCCAGCCGATCCTCGAGGTTGCGGATGCGCATCGAGAACGCGGGTTGCGAGATGCCGCACTCCTCGGCCGCCTTGGCGAAATGGCGATGGCGCGCAAGCGCGGACAGCAGGTGCAGGTCGCGAAGGTCGAACACGGGCGGGCCTCGGGGTTGCGGAGGATGCCCGCAGGATACCGGGTTTGCCCGCCGGGAAAAGACGTTTCGCGATCAGGTGTTGAACAGGAAGTGCAGCACGTCGCCATCCTTGACGACATAGCTTTTGCCTTCGGCCCGCATCTTGCCGGCTTCCTTGGCGCCCTGTTCACCGTTGCAGGCGACAAAGTCGTCATAGGCGATGGTCTCGGCGCGGATGAAGCCCTTTTCGAAATCGCCGTGGATCACGCCCGCGGCCTGCGGGGCCAGCGTGCCGCGACGGATGGTCCAGGCGCGGGCCTCTTTCGGGCCGACGGTGAAATAGGTCTCCAGCTTGAGCAGGTCGTAACCCGCGCGGATCAGGCGATCGAGGCCGGGTTCTTCCAGCCCCATCTCCTGCAGGAACATCTGTGCCTCGTCCGGCTCCAGCAGGCTGATCTCTTCTTCGATCTTGGCGCTGATAATGACGTGGGCATTGCCCTGCTCGGCCGCCATCTTGGCGACGCGTTCGGAATACTCATTGCCGGTGGCCGCATCTTCCTCGGATACGTTGCAGACATAGAGAACCGGCTTGGTCGTCAGCAGTTGCAGATTTTTCCAGGCCTTCGCATCCTCGTCGCTGACCTCGACCAGGCGGGCGGGCTTGCCGTCCTCCAGCATCTGTTGTGCGGCGGCCAACAGGCGGTCCTGCTGCTGGGCCTCCTTGTCGTTGCCCTTGAGCTTGCGCACCAGGTTGGCGCGTCGCTTTTCAATGCTTTCCAGATCGGCCAGCATCAGCTCGGTCTCGATCGTCTCGGCATCGGCAACCGGATCGACGCGGCCCTCGACATGGGTTACGTCGCCGTCTTCGAAACAGCGCAGCACATGGGCGATGGCGTCCACCTCGCGGATGTTGGCCAGGAATTGGTTGCCCAGCCCTTCGCCCTTCGAGGCGCCTTTGACCAGTCCGGCGATGTCGACGAAGGTCATCCGGGTCGGGATGATCTGCTTGGATTTGGCAATGGCGGCCAGCTTGTCCAGGCGCGCATCCGGCACCGCAACGTCACCCACATTGGGTTCGATCGTGCAGAACGGGAAATTCGCCGCCTGCGCGGCCGCGGTCTTGGTCAGCGCGTTGAACAGGGTCGACTTGCCGACATTCGGCAGACCCACGATACCCATTTTGAAACCCATTGCGGCCTCCTGATGCCATTCGACGGCTGCTTCTATGCATGTCACGAGGAATCCGCAAGGCGCTGGTCCGCCGCCCGACTGAGTCCCATCCGCAACATCACGATATTTCGCGGAATCGTGCGTCTTCTCGTGTTGAACTCACCGACATACGGTTCCTATCTACGATCCGAGTTCCTCAACGGTGATGATTTGACATGAAAAACCTTCTTGCCTCAGCCGCACTTTCAGCCTTTGCGACCATGGCTCCCGCTCAATCCGTGATCTTTGGGGCCGGTTATGCCGATTTCTCGGACAGCCTGTCGGTGGACCAGGCGATTTTTTCGCTGGAATATCAGCACCGGCCGTTCCATCAGGCCGAACGGTTCAGTGCGACCTGGGGTGCGGCGATTTCATCGGACAAGGACGGCGACAGCCATATCGGGGCCGGACTGATCGGAACCTACCAGTTTGCCAACCGATGGTTCATCGAAGGCAGCGTGATGCCCGGCTATTACAACGAGTCGCTGGCGCTGAATGACCTGGGCGGCAGCTTTCAGATCCGCAGCCTGCTGGGCGTCGGCTATACGCTGAACGGCGGCAACGACGTATCGCTTGCGATCACCCACAAATCGAACGCAAGCACGCAAGAAAAAAACCCCGGCATGAACGCCCTTATGCTGCGGTATCATCTGAACTTCTGACCCCGGCGGTCAGGACGGGATTGATTTTCGGCCAAACTTTCTGCACATCGGGTCCAAACCTGTATGCAAGGATCGTCCATGACCCGTATCGACGCCAAGTTCGCCGCCCTGAAGGCCGAGGGTAAGAAGGCCTTTGTCGCCTATGTCATGGCCGGGGATCCCGACTATGACACCTCGCTTGAAATCGTCCGCGGCCTGCCGGGGGCCGGCGTCGACGTGATCGAACTGGGTCTGCCCTTCACCGATCCGATGGCTGACGGCCCGACAATTCAGGCCGCCGGTCAAAGGGCACTGGACGGTGGCATGACGCTGCAGCGCACGCTGGATCTGGCCAAGGCGTTCCGGGAAACCGACGACACCACGCCGATCGTGCTGATGGGCTATTACAACCCGATCTACAGCCGCGGCGTGGACAAGTTCCTGGCCGACGCCAAAGAGGCCGGCATCGACGGACTGATCGTCGTTGACCTGCCGCCCGAGGAAGACGACGAGCTGTGCCTGCCCGCGCAGGCGGCCGGGCTGAACTTCATCCGGCTGGCCACACCCACCACCGATGACAAGCGCCTGCCGCGGGTGCTGCAGAATACCTCGGGCTTTGTCTATTACGTCTCGATCACCGGCATCACCGGTGCGGCCGAGGCCGAGGCCACCGATGTCGGCCCCGAGGTCGCGCGCATCAAGGCGGCGACCGATCTTCCGGTGATCGTGGGGTTCGGCATCAACACGCCCGAGAAATCACGCGCCATCGCCAGCGTTGCCGACGGGGCGGTGGTCGGCTCGGCCATCGTCAGCCAGATCGCCGCCGGAAAACCGGTGGCCGAGGTTCTGGACTTCGTGAAATCGCTGTCAGACGGCGCCCACAGCGCCTGACGGCAAAATCCGAAACGGATTTCAGCCGCTGCAGGCCGCACGCCTGCGGCGGTTTATCTTTGCGTCTTTGACCCACCTGACCACATGCGCAACTGGCCGTTGCGCCTTGGCGGAAGAATTGGTAAAGAAACCTAACCAATCTGCAGAAGGGCGCGGCCATGCCTGTCATTACCAATATCGACGACCTCAAACGCATCTATGAACGCCGGGTGCCCCGGATGTTCTATGACTATGCCGAAAGCGGCAGCTGGACCGAGCAGACCTTTCGCGACAACAGCGCGGATTTCCACGACATTCGCTTGCGCCAGAAGGTTGCGGTGGACATGTCCGGCCGTTCGACCGCGTCGCAGATGATAGGACAGGACGTGGCCATGCCGGTGGCCCTTGCGCCCGTGGGCCTGACCGGGATGCAGCATGCGGATGGTGAAATGAAGGCCGCCAAGGCCGCGCTGGATTTCGGCGTGCCCTTCACGCTGTCGACCATGTCGATCAACTCGATCGAGGATGTGGCCGAACATACCGGTGCGCCGTTCTGGTTCCAGCTGTACACCATGAAGGACGAGGACTATGTCCGCCGCCTGATCCAGCGCGCCAAGGATGCCAAATGCTCGGCCCTGGTCATCACCCTTGATCTGCAAATCCTCGGCCAACGGCACAAGGACTTGAAGAACGGCCTGTCCGCCCCGCCGAAACTGACCGCCAAGACCATCGCCAACCTGATGACGAAATGGGCCTGGGGCATCGAGATGCTGGGCGCGAAACGGCGCGAGTTCGGCAATATCGTGGGTCATGTTCAGGGCATCTCGGACGCCTCGTCGCTGGGTGCGTGGACCGCTGAACAGTTCGATCCCAGCCTCGACTGGAAAAAGATCGAGAAACTGATGGAGCAATGGGGCGGCAAGGTGATCCTGAAGGGTATCCTTGACCCCGAAGACGCCAAGATGGCGGCCAAGTTGGGCGCCGACGCCATCGTGGTCTCGAACCACGGCGGGAGGCAATTGGACGGCGCACTCAGCTCAATCCGGATGCTGCCGCGGATCATGGATGCGGTGGGCGGCGATGTCGAAGTGCATCTCGACAGCGGTATCCGCTCGGGGCAGGACGTGCTCAAGGCGCTGGCGTTGGGGGCCAAAGGCACCTATATCGGGCGCGCTTTCGTCTACGGGCTGGGCGCGATGGGCCAAAAGGGCGTGACCACAGCGCTGGAAGTGATCCAGAAGGAACTGGACACCACCATGGCCCTGTGCGGCGAGCGCAACGTGGCCGATCTGGGGCCGCACAACCTGCTTGTCCCGCAGGATTTCTGCGGCCGCTGGCAGGAATGACGCGGAAATCGTTTTTACCCCTTTCCAAATGGCCGGATTCGGTCTAAGGACGCCGCTTCACGCGGGGTGACAGCCTTGGAGGCACCCTGCCCTAACATTGGAGATTTATCATGGCTGGTGAGATTCCTGATCTCGTAGCTCTGGAACGGACGGGGACGGGCAAGGGCGCCGCTCGTCAGGCACGCCGCGACGGCATGGTTCCGGGCATCGTATTTGGTGGCGACAAAGACCCGCTGCCGATTCAGATTCCGTTCAACGAACTGTTCAAGCGCCTGAAGGCAGGCCGCTTCAAGTCGACTCTGTGGAACCTGAAGGTCGAGGGCCACGAAGACGTCCGCGTCATCTGCCGCGACGTGCAGCGTGACGTGGTCAAGGACCTGCCGACCCACCTGGACCTGATGCGTCTGCGCCGCACCAGCAAGATCGCGCTGTACATCCCGGTCGAGTTCATCAACGAAGACGCGGCTCCCGGCATCAAGAAGGGCGGCGTTCTGACCGTCGTCCGCCCCGAGGTCGAACTGGTCTGCACCGCCGGTGACATTCCCGAAAAGATCACCGTCGATCTGACCGGCCTGAACATCAACGACGTCGTGACCATCTCGTCGGTCGATCTGCCCAACGGCACCAAGCCGACCATCGATCGTGACTTCGTGATCGCCAACATCTCGGCCCCGACCGGCTTGGTCACCGATGACGAGGACGGCGAAGAAGAAGTAGCTGCCGATGCAGTCGAAGTCGTCGGCGAGGATCAGGAATAAATCCAGTCCCAGATTGTTCCGAATTCAAACGGGGTGTCGCAAGGCGCCCCGTTTTTCGTTTGAACCGCAGACCGCGCTTGTTTACCTGATCGGTGCAACCAACATGCCGTGCAACGCAAGGAACCAAGGATGAAACTGTTCGTCGGACTGGGCAACCCGGGCGCGAAATACGCGAGGAACCGGCACAATATCGGCTTCATGGCCGTGGACGCCATCGCCGACGCGCATGGCTTTGGCCCCTGGCGGTCCAAATTCCAGGGCGAGGTTTCCGAAGGCCGGCTGGGCCGCGAAAAGGTTCTGCTGCTCAAGCCGATGACCTTCATGAACCGGTCGGGCCAGTCCGTGGGTGAGGCGATGCGGTTCTACAAGCTCGACTCGACCGACGTGACCGTGTTCCACGACGAGCTGGACCTTGCCCCCGGCAAGGTGCGTGCCAAATCGGGCGGCGGACATGCGGGGCATAACGGCCTGCGGTCGATCCATGACCACATCGGGGCGGCCTATGACCGGGTGCGTCTGGGCATCGGGCATCCCGGCCGCAAGGAACTGGTCTCGGCCTACGTACTGGGCGACTTCGCCAAGGCTGATTCTCAGTGGCTGGAGGACGTTCTGCGCGGGGTTTCCGATGGCGCCGTGCATCTGGCCGAGGGCGATACGGCCAAATTCATGAATGCCGTCGCCCTGCGCACCGCGCCGCCGCGCAGCTCGACCACGGCAACCAAGCCCGCGCCCAAACCGGCTACCCACCCCACCGCGCCCGAGGCCGACACGCGTTCGGCGATGCAGAAGCTGCTGGACAAGTTCAAATAGGCCCCGAAGCCTGCCGCAACGTAGCGATTGCGGATTGAACGGCATCGCGCTCCAATGCCGTCAACAGGGGAGGGAAACATGAAAACGGTCCTGAAATGGCTGCTGCGCATCGTGCTGATGCTGGCGCTGGCCGCCGTCGTCGTCGGCGTCTGGAAACAGGAAGAGATCCAGCGGTTGCTGGCCGTGAACTCTCTGTTTTCCGAGGAAAAGATCGTCCACAACTTCTCGCACATGGATCAGGCTTTTCTGACGACCCCCCTGCCCCGCGGAGATGGCCCGACCTGGGAGTTGCCTTACGGCCCCGCGTTTGACCTGCCTGAGGGCAGCCAGGACTGGATCGAGGAGAGGGCGGTGACATCCCTGCTGGTGATGCAGGATGGCCAGATCCGGTTCGAGGAATACTATCTGGGCACCGGGCCGGATGACCGGCGGGTTTCATGGTCGATGGCCAAAAGCTATCTGTCGGCGCTGTTTGGCATCGTCATGAACGAAGGGGCCATCGAGTCACTGGACGATCCGGTCGTCAAATATGCCCCCAAGCTAAAAGGCAGCGCCTACGAACCCGCCACGATCCGCAATGTGCTGAACATGGCCAGCGGCGTGACCTTTGACGAAGACTACCTGGACCCCAATTCCGACATCAACCGGATGGGGCGCGTGGTGGCCCTGGGTCGAGAATTGGACGATTTCACTGCCGCGCTTACCGAGAGTTTCGCCACCCCCGGCGAAGTCTGGCAATATGTCTCGATCGACACCCATGTCGTGGGGATGGTTATCCGCGGCGCCACCGGCCGCAGTATTCCCGACCTGCTGATGGAGAAAATCGTACAGCCGCTGGGATTGGAGCGCGATGGCTACTATGTCACCGACGGGGCTGGCGTGGCCTTTGTGCTGGGCGGGCTGAACTTCACCACCCGCGACTATGCGCGGTTTGGGCAGATGATCCTGCAGAACGGTGTACACGACGGCCGCCAGATGGTGCCGGCCGACTGGATTGCGGAGTCGACCTGGCCCACCGCTCCGACCGAACCGGGAAAAATCGGCTATGGCTATCAATGGTGGATCCCGGTTGGGGCACATGAAGGCGAGTTTCTGGCCCGCGGCGTCTATGGGCAGTACATGTATTTCGACCAACCTCGCGGCGTCCTGATCGTGGCCACGGGGGCTGATCGAAAGTTCCGCGAGTCCGGCGTCAACGAACAGAACATCGAAATGTTCCGCAAGATCGCCCAAAGCCTGTAAGATGGAGTCATGCAGAAACAGGACAGCATCAACGTATTGGGCGGGGTTCTGGCCCCGTGTTCGCGGAAACCGCTGACAGGGTTCTTCCGTGACGGGGCCTGCAATACCTGCCCCGAAGATCGTGGCAGCCACACGGTCTGCGCGGTGATGACGGCCGAGTTTTTGGCCTATTCGAAATATGTCGGCAACGACCTCAGCACGCCGCGGCCCGAGTTCGACTTTCCCGGTCTAAAGCCCGGCGACCGCTGGTGCCTTTGTGCTGGCCGGTTCCTGCAGGCGCATGACGAGGGCTGCGCTCCCCTCGTGCATCTCGAAGCGACCCATCAGCGCGCGCTCGAAATCGTGCCGCTGAGCGTGCTTGCATCCTACCGGGCGCCAGCCGACTGACAGCGAAGCGATGCCTGACCAGATGCGTCAGAACGCCATTCGCCACATCACGTTGACCGCATAGCTTTCGAAACCGCTTTCGCCGATACCGTCATAATAGATCCCGGCTGACAGTGTGCTGCTGTTTTCCAACCGGTAGTCGAGCCCAAGATCGGCCCGGCCGCGTGTGGTATCCCCGATCGGAGCCACTCCGACGGCGGTCCCGGCGCCCGAGGTGCTGCTCCAGACCCCCGACAGGCCGCCGGTCAGCGTCATCTCGCCACGCGACACCACAATGGGGCGACTGAAATCCAGACCCAGCCTGGCCGTCGTCAGGCTGAAGTCCTGATCCGGGATCCGGTTCCCCAACCCGTCGGAATAAGCCTTCTGGTCATCGGAGGCATAGCTGACGTCCAGAAGCGGCATCAGGGTCAGGTCCCCATACTGCATCTGACCGGTCACGCGCGATTGCACCAGCCAGCGATCGCTGTCGAACTTGTCCGTGTAGGTGCCGAACGGCGAAATTTCGTTGCTGGCTTGTCCATACAGCGCACGGCCTTCGAAGAACACCGGCTGCCCGGGCATCTTGGCCACAACGTAGGGGCCGATCAGCCAGCCCGTCCCATCGACATCGCCCACACCGTCCTCGGTCTTGGCGTAGTCGATCTGCACCATGCCCCCAACAAGCAAATTCGGATTGATCTGCCGGTGCGCGCCCATGACCGCCAGCGCATAAGAGCTGTCGAAATCGTCCTGGGAACTCCAGTTTCCGGTCAGGTTGAACCAGATCGGATAGGCCCGGCTGCTGGCAAAGTTCAGATATCCCGCCCCTTGCGTCGCCGCGGCATCCAGAACGCCGCCTCCGGGTTCCAAGAGGAACGGCGTCAGCTTGGGCTGATTGGAAACCAGGCTGTTTGCCCGCGCATTCTGAAAGGCCTGAATCAACCGTTGGGTATTCACCACGGGCTGGACCGAGCTGACCCGGTTCGAAGCTAAGTTCGGGTTTCCGGCTGCATCGGTAAACACGTTTGCAGGCACGAATAATTCGATCGGCCCGTTGCTTTGCGGCGTCAGCGTCGCCACGTAATTTGCTCCTGAACCCGTCATCGCGGCGGTGGCATTGGTAGCCGACAGATCGCCCACCACGAAATTCGTGCTGGGCTCGCTGAGCGTGATCGTCGCCTGATACTGCCCGCCGGAAGTCGCCGACAAGGGGCTGATCGTCACTGTCGGGCGTGTGGTGTCCACGGCAGTTCGGGTGTTGATGATCTGCGTGGTGGTGACGCCAGACAGCGCGATCTCGTATCGGTAGAGTTGGCCGCCTGGTGTTTCGCGGGCGGTGAATACCACCCCCATGTAGCCATCGGTGGAATAGGTCGCATCGGCTCCGTTCTGGCTGAGGATGGTCACGTCCACCCAGCCCAAAGCTGTCAAGCCGGCAGGCGTTACCGCCGGCAAAGGAAAGATGAAACCCCCGCTGTAGATGGCCCCACCCGGCACCTCGCCCGAACCGCCAAGCGAGACGAAAGCTGTCGAAGTTCCCTGAAGATTAGTAAAGAAGATGTTGCCGCCATTCGGCGTCGTCACTGTCGATCCGATGAACTGTGGCGGACCGAAGGCCCGGGCCTGCCGCCACTCGCCAATTAACACGAACATGGCCGCCAACAGCAGAACCAAAGACTTGCGCAAGACCGACCAAACCATCCCAATCTCCTAAGTCACCACCGCGGGCGGCCAAGGTTTGCCAAGCCGCGCCGTGCAATCGTCAATCATGCTTGGGGGTCTGTTCCCACCGCACCCACATACATTCTTGACTTGAGGCTAATTGAACCGAAATCCGCTGTACAGATTCCGCAAGCGAGTCACCATTCGTCTGCTGCCTCTGCGACACAAGGGTTGATTTCCACACACGGGCGCGCGGGATCGATGGACCGGCTAGGATATTGAAAAATGTAGTTTCTATGGCAACCGGCATCCCAACGCCGTTGCCCGGATACGCGACCACCCTGGTGTTGGACGACCATCGGCTTAGGCCTGAGCTGTCAACAATTTGAACGACTAATGCGCACTCCACCCGCACCGGAAACAAGGTCGCCTAAAGGCTGCGGTTTCGGGGCTGCAAGGCCCCGAGAACGCAATCTTCCAACGCTAGGAGGCCGGTCAGCCCGCGTCGCGCCCTTCGGTGTCGGACATATCGAAGTTCAGATACTTGGCGACTGTTTGCACGTCCTTGTCGCCGCGTCCGCACATGTTCATGCAGATGATGTGATCCTTGGGCAGCTCCGGCGCGATCTTCATGACATGCGCCAGTGCGTGGCTGGGTTCGAGCGCGGGAATGATGCCCTCGGTCGCGCAGCAAAGCTGGAACGCCTCAAGAGCTTCTTTGTCGGTGATCGACACATATTGCGCGCGCCCGATATCGTGCAGCCATGAATGTTCGGGGCCGATGCCCGGATAGTCGAGTCCGGCCGAGATCGAATACCCCTCGAGGATCTGGCCGTCGTCATCCTGCAGCAGATAAGTCCGGTTGCCATGCAGCACGCCGGGCCGACCGCCCGTGAGCGAGGCGCAATGCTCCATCTTTTGGTTGACGCCCTTGCCGCCCGCTTCGACGCCGATGATGTTGACCGAAGGATCATCCAGGAACGGATAAAACAGCCCCATGGCGTTCGAGCCGCCGCCGATCGCCGCGATGATCGTGTCCGGCAGACGACCCTCGGCCTTCATCATCTGTTCCTTGGCTTCCTTGCCGATGATCGACTGGAAGTCGCGCACCATCGCCGGGTACGGGTGCGGCCCGGCGACCGTACCGATGCAATAGAACGTGTCGCGCACATTGGTCACCCAGTCGCGCAGCGCGTCGTTCATCGCGTCCTTCAGGGTACCGCGGCCCGAGGTCACCGGAATCACCTCAGCCCCCAGCAAACGCATGCGGAACACGTTGGGCGCCTGCCGCTGGACATCATGCGCACCCATGTAGACCACGCATTTCAGACCAAACTTGGCGCAGACCGTCGCGGTGGCGACACCGTGCTGCCCGGCCCCGGTTTCGGCGATGATCCGGGTCTTTCCCATGCGACGCGCCAGGATGATCTGACCCAGCACGTTGTTGATCTTGTGCGCGCCGGTGTGGTTCAGCTCGTCGCGCTTCATATAGATCTTGGCACCGCCCAGATGCTCGGTCAGGCGTTCGGCATGATAAAGGGGCGACGGACGGCCGACATAATTGGCCCACAGATCATCCATCTCAGCCCAGAAACTCGGGTCGGTCTTGGCCTTCTCGTACTCCTCCTCCAACGACAGAATCAGCGGCATCAGCGTTTCGCTGACGAACCGCCCGCCGAAGATGCCAAAGCGGCCGTTTTCATCCGGGCCGGACATGAAGGAATTGAACAGATCATTGGCCATGGTGGTCTCCATCATCTTGCCCAACGTTCATAGGTGCTGGCGGCGGGATTTGCCATCGCAAATCGCGGCAATCGGGGCGAGGCAAACCGTTCAGCCCGGCGCCAACAGCCCTGGGCGGTCATCGCGTCGCGCGAATGAAGGCGTCGATCAGAGCCGGGTCCTTGACGCCCGGCGCCGATTCCACGCCCGACGAGACATCGACCTGCCGTGCGCCGGTCATCCGCACTGCTTCGGCCACGTTGTCAGGCGTCAACCCTCCGGCCAGCATCCAAGGCCGGCGCCAATATTTACGCCCGGCCAGCAGCCGCCAATCGAAGGCCAACCCATTGCCCCCCGGAAGATCGGCGTTCTTGGGAGGCTTGGCGTCGATCAGCAACTGGTCGGCCACGTCGGAATAGAGGTCGATCGCCGCCAGGTCCGCCTCGTCGGCAACGCCGATGGCCTTCATCACCGGCAGGCCGAAACGGCTACGAATCTCGGAAACGCGCGCGGGGTTCTCCTTGCCGTGAAGCTGAAGCATGTCCAGCGGAACCATGTCCAACAGCCGGTCCAGCTCGGCATCGGTGGCATCGACCGTCAAAGCGACCTTGGCCACCCCCACGGGGACATGGCTTGTCAGGTCGCGCGCTGCGGCGGGTTCCAGATGCCGCGGAGATTTCGGAAAAAACACGAACCCCACATAGCGCGCGCCCGCATCAACGGCGGCACGCAACGCATCCGGTGCGGTCAGGCCGCAGATCTTGACGCTGATTTCGCCGGGCATCAGTACGCTCAGCTGGCCTCGTCCAGCAGGGCAAGCACATCGTCCTCACCCTCGCTCTGTTTTTTCTTCAGCTTTTTGACCTCTCGCTCAAGCTTGCGCACCTCGGTGGATTTCACCGACGCATCGCGGCGATGCTTGTGCTCGCGCAACCACTCCCACAGAAAACCGATGACAAGACCGGCGACCACGCCGCCCAGGACCACAAGAAACAGGGGCAGATTTGTCGAAAGATTGAAGCCCAGCAACTCGGCCAAGGCATCTGGCATCAGCTTTAACTGTACCATTTGCCGGTTGGCCAAGGAGACTGAGACCAGTACGATTCCCAGCGCCGCCAGGAACCCGTATCGAATGTAGCGCATCATGAGATCACGCCTTACCGTTCAAACGGTCCCTTAGCAACTTCCCTGTCTTGAAAAACGGCACGCATTTTTCCTCGACCTGAACGGTTTCACCGGTGCGCGGGTTGCGGCCAACGCGTGCATCCCGTTTTTTCACCGAAAATGCGCCAAAACCGCGCAGCTCGACACGGTCGCCACGTGACATGGCGTCAGTGATTTCTTCGAAAACGGTATTCACGATCCGCTCAACATCGCGCTGGTACAGATGCGGGTTTTCATCGGCAATCTTCTGAATCAGTTCTGAACGGATCATGCGTGCTACCCTCCCAGGTCACCGTGTCGTCTCGTCTACTGGTTTGGACAGTATAGGAAAAAACGCTGGCATGGGGAACGCAAACTCTGGCCGTCCGGGGCGCAATTTGCAGAAAAGAACGCGAAATTCGCGCAGCGACGTGTAATTTCGGGGAAACAAGCATGAACCTAATGCCGATTAACCCGGATTTTCAGAACGCGTTGATTCGAAAAAGAAACGGCCCCGCACGGATGTACGGGGCCGCCAATTCGGGTTTATGCCGTTGGGCCGGGCTTAGTCGCCCGACTTCAGCGCGGCGCCCAGAATGTCGCCCAGCGATGCGCCCGAGTCCGACGAGCCGTACTGTTGAACGGCTTCTTTCTCTTCGGCGATTTCGCGCGCCTTGATCGACAGGCCCAGACGGCGGGTCTTGCTGTCGACGTTGGTCACGCGGACATCGACCTTGTCACCGACCGAGAAACGCTCGGGGCGCTGTTCGGCACGGTCGCGGCTCAGGTCCGAACGGCGGATGAAGGACTTCATGCCTTCGTATTCCACCTCGATGCCGCCATCCTCGATCGCGGTCACTTCAACGGTGATGACCGAGCCACGCTTCACGCCGCCCACGGCTTCGGCGAACTTGTCACCGCCCAGGGCTTTGATCGACAGCGAGATCCGCTCTTTTTCAACATCAACTTCCGAAACGACCGCCTGAACGACGTCGCCCTTGCGGTAGTTCTGGATGGCATCTTCGCCACGCTCGTCCCACGACAGGTCGGACAGGTGCACCATGCCGTCGATGTCGCCTTCCAAGCCGATGAACAGACCGAATTCGGTGATGTTCTTGACTTCGCCTTCGACCTGAGTGCCCTCGGGGTGCGTTTCTGCAAACACTTCCCACGGGTTGCGCTGGGTCTGCTTGAGGCCCAGAGACACGCGACGCTTGGCGCCGTCGATTTCCAGAACCATGACGTCGACTTCCTGGCTGGTCGAAACGATCTTGCCGGGGTGGACGTTCTTCTTGGTCCAGGACATCTCGGACACGTGCACCAGACCTTCGACACCGGGCTCGAGCTCGACGAACGCACCGTAGTCGGTGATATTGGTGACGCGACCCTTGTGCACCGAACCCAGCGGGTATTTGGCGGCAACCAGATCCCACGGATCTTCCTGCAGCTGCTTCATGCCCAGGCTGATGCGGTGGGTTTCCTTGTTGATCTTGATGACCTGAACCTTGATGGTCTCGCCGATCGACAGGATTTCCGACGGGTGGTTCACACGGCGCCATGCCATGTCGGTGACGTGCAGCAGGCCGTCAACGCCACCCAGGTCAACAAAGGCACCGTATTCGGTGATGTTCTTGACGACACCCTCGACGGTCTGGCCCTCGGACAGGTTGCCGATGACTTCGGCGCGCTGTTCGGCACGCGATTCTTCCAGGATGGCGCGACGCGACACGACGATGTTGCCACGGCGGCGGTCCATCTTCAGGATCTGGAACGGCTGCTTCAGACCCATCAGCGGGCCAGCGTCGCGCACAGGGCGCACGTCAACCTGGCTGCCGGGCAGGAACGCAACTGCGCCACCCAGATCCACGGTGAAGCCGCCCTTGACGCGGCCGAAGATGGCACCTTCGACGCGCTCGTCGTCGGCATAGGCTTTTTCCAGACGATCCCAGGCCTCTTCACGGCGGGCCATCTCGCGCGAGATGACGGCTTCGCCACGGGCGTTTTCTGCGGCGCGCAGGTACACTTCGACCTCGTCGCCAACAGCGATTTCAGGGGCTTCGCCGGGATTTGCGAATTCTTTCAGATCGACCCGGCCTTCCATCTTGTAGCCGACGTCGATGATGGCTTGGCCCGCTTCGATCGCGATGACCTTGCCTTTGACAACCGAACCCTCTTCGGGGGTGTCCATTTCGAAGCTTTCGTTCAGGAGGGCTTCGAATTCCTCCATGGTTGCGTTAGCCATGTGGCGTTGTTTTCCTTTGCATAACGTTTTTTCTGGCCGAGCGGTTGTCTCCGCCGGTCTTGGAGTTGGTCCGGCAACCTGAAACAGTGCCACAAAACAAAGAGGGCCGGTTGTGTCCGACCCTGCTCGTCTCATTGTTTTATGGCTCAAATTGCCTTGTCGACGGGCGCTCTGTAGCAACTTGGCGGCCGCACCGCAAGGGTTTCCGGACGATTCCGGCGCATTCGGCGATGCCATGCAGGCTCGGGCGGTCACTCCAGCGCCCGGGCGGCCACCCTGCTGTTCGCGGCCCGGCATTTTCAAACGGTTTGTCCGCGGCCTCACATGCCCGAGGACAGCTTTTCCTGAATGACGGTGATCGCCTTTTCCAAAGCGGCCTCGATGCTCAGGTCCGTGGTGTCCAAAAGAACGGCATCGTCGGCCGGTCTCATCGGGGCTGTGCTGCGTTCGGCATCCCGCGCGTCGCGCTCGCGGACATCGGCCAAAACCTGCGCGCGGGTCACATCCGCGCCCTTCCCCACAAGTTCCAAATAGCGCCGCTCGGCGCGCACTTCGGGGCTGGCGGTGACGAACAGCTTCACCTCGGCCTCGGGGCAGATCACCGTGCCTATATCGCGCCCGTCCAGCACCGCGCCGCCGGCCCGCCGGGCAAAGCTGCGCTGGAAATCGACAAGGGCTGCGCGCACCTCGGGAATCACCGCCACCTTCGACGCCGCCTGCGCGATCTCGGCAGTGCGCAGATCGCCCTGTTCCAACTCCTCGGCCGTCAAGGACCGCGCAGCCTCGACCGGGTCGGTGCCGTCCAGCGTGCGCCGGCCGACCGCACGATACAGCAGCCCCGTATCCAGGTGCGCCAGCCCGAAATGCGCGGCCACGGCCTTGGAGATCGTGCCCTTTCCCGCAGCGGCCGGGCCGTCGATGGCGACGGTAAAGCTCATGTGCGCTCGACCTTGGCGCCCAAGCCGTTCATCAACGGCTCGAAGATCGGGAACGAGGTCGCGATGGGGCTGCCATCATCAACCGAGACAGCCTGTTGCGCGCCCATGCCCATCACCATGAAAGACATGGCGATGCGATGGTCCAGAAAGCTTGCGCAGGCGCCGCCGCCGGGCACGCCGCCAATGCCCAGCCCGTCGACCGACCACCAGTCATCGCCCTCGTCAACCGTGACGCCGTTGGCCCGCAAGCCACGCGCCATGGCGTCGATGCGGTCGCTTTCCTTGACGCGCAGTTCCTTGACGCCGCCCATCATCGTCTTGCCGGTCGCGTTGGCCGCAACCACCGACAGCACCGGATACTCGTCGATCATCGAGGCCGCGCGTTCGGGCGGGACGTCGATGCCCTTCATGTCGGGCGAGTAGCGCGCACGCAGATCGGCAACCGGCTCGCCGCCTTCCTCGCGCATGTTTTCATAGGTCAGATCGGCACCCATCTCGCGCAGCGTGGTGAACAGGCCGGCACGCGTGGGGTTCAGGCCGATGCCCGGCACCAGAACGTCCGAGCCCGGCGTGATCAACGCCGCACAGACCGGGAAGGCAGCGCTGGACGGATCGCGCGGCACGGCGATCACCTGCGGCTTCAACTCGGGCCGGCCGGTCAGGGTAATGACCCGGCCTTCGTCGGTGTCCTCGACCGTGATTTCGGCGCCAAACCCCGCCAACATCCGCTCGGAATGGTCACGGGTGGCTTCCTTCTCGATCACCACGGTCTTGCCGGGCGCGTTCAGGCCGGCCAGTAGAACAGCTGATTTCACCTGGGCCGAGGGCACCGGCACTTCGTACCACACCGGCACCGGATCGGCCGCGCCGACGATCGTCATGGGCAGGCGCCCGCCCGAGCGGCCCACGGCCTGTGCCCCGAACAAAGCCAACGGATCGGTCACCCGCGCCATCGGGCGCTTGTTCAGGCTGGCATCGCCGGTGAAGGTCGCGCTGATCGGGCTGGTGGCCATCGCGCCCATGATGAGGCGCACGCCCGTGCCCGAGTTGCCGCAGTCGATCACCTGATCCGGCTCGGAAAAGCCGCCCACGCCGACGCCGTGCACCGTCCATTCGCCATTCCCGTGCGAGATCACCTCGGCTCCGAACGCGCGCATCGCCTTGGCAGTGTCCAGAACGTCTTCGCCTTCCAGCAGGCCCGAGATCCGGGTCTCGCCCACGGCCATCGCCCCAAGGATCAGAGAGCGGTGCGAAATCGACTTGTCGCCCGGCACTTCGGCCGTGCCGGTCAGCGGGCCGCAGGGATGCGAGGTCATCGGGATGGGCGTGCCGTGTCCGGACATGAGGGCTCCTTTTGCGCTATCAGTGCCCCTGCCGATTAGCGAATTGGCGCCGCAGCGTCCAGCCGCAATCACCCGTTGCGGCGGAACGTCAGGTAGTGCGGCGTGCGGCCTTCACGCAGGGCTTTCTGCTCGTAGCGGGTAGAAATCCAGTCGTCCCACGGCTTGCGCCAATCCTCGGGCCCCTCGGCCAGCCATTCGAAACCGGCGCGGGGCACTTCCTCGAGTGTCTGGCGGACGTAGTCCGGGATATCGGTCGCCACGCGGAAAATCGCGCCGGGTTTCAGCACACGTGCCAGCGGCTCCAGATGCTCGGGCGTCACGAAGCGGCGGCGGTGGTGCCGCTTTTTGGGCCACGGATCGGGATAGAGCAGGAACGCGCGCGAAATGCTGGCATCGGGCAGCACGTCGAACAGGTCGCGCACATCGCCGGGATGCACCGCTAGGTTGGTCACTTCGGCCCGGCGGATCTTGCCCAGCAGCATGGCCACGCCGTTGATGAACGGCTCGGCGCCGATGATGCCGATATCGGGGTTCTGCTGCGCCTGGTGCACCAGATGCTCACCACCGCCGAACCCGACCTCAAGCCATACCGGCTTGCCGCCGAACAGCGCGTCTAGGTCGATAGGGGTGCGGTCGGGGTTGCTGTCCCAATCCACCGCGCCCGGCGACAGGGCGGCCAGGTCCTCGGACAGATAGGTCTTTTGGCTGGGCTTCAGGGTCTTGCCCTTGAAGCGGCCGTAGAAGTTTCTGCGGGGGCGTTCGGGTGACTGGGTGCTCATGCCGGTGCCCTTACTGCGGCGGCGTTTGCGTTGCAAGGGTCGGGCCGCGCCGGAGGGGCGCCCTTCGAAACGGAAACGGCGCGCCACATCGGACGCGCCATGCCGTGTTTTGTTTCCCGATGCCGGCTCAGACAGCCTTTTTCAAGGCCTCGACCAGATCGGTCCGCTCCCAGCTGAAGCCGCCGTCGGCATCCGGTTCACGCCCGAAATGCCCATAGGCCGCGGTGCGCTGATAGATCGGCCTGTTCAGTTGCAGATGCTCGCGGATGCCGCGCGGGGTCAGGTCCATTACCTGCCCGACGGCCCGTTCAATCGAGGCGTCGTCAACCTGTCCGGTGCCGTGGGTGTCGGCGTAGATCGAAAGCGGCTTGGACACGCCGATCGCATAGCTCAGCTGGATCGTGCAACGCTCGGCCATGCCGGCGGCCACGACGTTCTTGGCCAGATACCGCGCGGCATAGGCCGCCGACCGGTCGACCTTGGTCGGGTCCTTGCCCGAAAACGCCCCACCCCCATGCGGGGCCGCACCGCCATAGGTATCGACGATGATCTTGCGCCCGGTAAGGCCGGCATCGCCGTCGGGGCCGCCGATGACGAACTTGCCGGTGGGGTTCACATGCCAGTCGGTCTGGTCGGTCAGCCAGCCTTCGGGCAGGATCTCTCGCACATAGGGTTCGACGATCTGGCGGATGTCGTCCGACGTCAACGCTTCGTCCAGATGCTGCGTGGACAGCACGATCGAGCTGACGCCCACCGGCTTGCCGTTGCGGTAGATCACCGACAACTGCGACTTGGCATCGGGTCCCAGCGCAGGCTCGGCGCCGCTTTTGCGAACCTCGGCCAGGCGGCGCAGGATTGCATGCGCATACTGGATCGGCGCCGGCATCAGGGCCGGGGTTTCCGTTGTGGCGTAACCGAACATGATGCCCTGATCGCCTGCGCCTTCGTCTTTGTCGCCCGACGCATTCACCCCCTGTGCGATATGCGCGGATTGCTCGTGAAGCAGGTTCGTCACCTCGACCGTTTCGTGGTGGAACTTGTCCTGCTCGTACCCGATATCCTTGATACAGGCGCGCGCGATCTCTTCGATCCGGCCCATGTAGTCATGGAGCCGCTCCTGATCCGACAGCCCGACCTCACCCCCGATCACCACACGATCGGTTGTGGCAAAGGTCTCACACGCTACGCGCGCTTCGGGTTCTTCGCTCAGAAAGGCATCGAGGACTGCATCGGAAATACGGTCACAGACCTTATCGGGATGCCCTTCGGAAACGGATTCCGAAGTAAAGGTGTAGTTCTGTCGGGACATGAAAGCGCTCCATTAAGATTTCCCCCGTCACGCCAGGAAGCCGTTGTGACGGGCATCCGACGGGATACGCCCCCAGAAACAGACGGTCAATCGGTATTTATTCGCCAACAGGCCGAACGTTGCGCCCAAGCAGCACGAACAGGCCCACCAGAAGCACAAACACCGGAAAATCCCCGAACCGCGAATAAGGGGTCGGCGGCAATGGCAGCGGCAGGCCGGCATCGACATGCCCCGCCTGGCCCAGCGGCAGCGCAGCGGTCACGTTGCCCAGCGGGTCGATCATCGCCGAAACGCCGGTATTGGCAGACCGGGCCAGCGGCAGCCCCTGTTCGATCGCACGCATTCTGGCCTGGGCCAAGTGCTGGTACGGGCCCGACCGAGTCCCGAACCAGGCATCGTTGGTGACCTGCAACAGCAGGCTGGGCCGTTCAGGTCCGGCGGCGGCAATCTGCGGGAAAATGGCCTCGTAGCAGATCAGCGGCAGAACGCTCCCCAGATCTCCGGCCCGCAACAGGCGCGGACCGGGACCGGCGCTGAATCCGCTTCCGGTCGTGGCGGCCAGGCCGCTCAGCCCGAACCGCTCCAGCAGATCGCCCAAGGGGATGTATTCGCCAAACGGCACTAGATGATGTTTGTCATACAGGCCTGCCCGCTTTCCGGATTCATCCAGATACACCACCGAGTTGTAGATGCGCAGCCCCTCGGCCCGCTGAATTCCCAGAACCATCGGGGTGCCCTGCGCGGCATCGGCAATGGCGTCGAGATAGGGCTGCGCGCTGTCCAGCCACGCCGGCACCGAGGTTTCGGGCCAGACGATCAGGTGGGGCCTGGGTTCGGCGGCCGTGAACTCGATCTGGCGCGCAAAGAACACGGGCGTGAAGGCTGGGTCCCATTTCTGGTGCTGGGGGGCATTTGGCTGGTTCAGGCGCACGATCTTTCCGGTCTGCGCAACCGGTGGCCGCATGGCGGCATAGGCCGTACCCAGCCCGGCACAGACCGCAATCGCGACCAAAGACCCCACCGCATGCCGCGCCGGACGATCGCCAACCAAAGCAGCGCCCAGCGGCAGAAACAAAAACAGGGTCAGCGCACCCAGACCATAGGGGCCGACCAGGGCCAATACCTGCGCGACATACGTATCCACCCAGATCTGCGCCAGACCCGCCCAAGGGAACCCCGTCAGAGCATATCCGCGCGCAAACTCGGCCAGGGACACGGCCAGCGCCAGCAACATGGCCCGGCGCATCGCCGTTCCCCGCACCCAATGCGCCAGCCCGAACGCCAGCGCCCAGAACAGGGCCAGCCCGCCCGCCATGAACACGAGCGCAAACGGCGCCATCCAGCCATGGCGTTCGGGCTCAACCAGAAACGGCTCGATGATCCACGAGAGCGCATGCGAGAAATAGCCGGTCGCAAAAAACCAGCCGACTGCGGCCGCGCCCGTGCGGGTCTCGCTGGCCAAGAACAGCGGCGTCAACAGAACCAACGATACAGCAGTGGCCCACCAATACCCAAATGGCGCCAGACCAAATGCCGCAACCACACCCAGCCCGGCGGCCGCCAGGTACCGCACAGCGCGCGACCACCGCTTCGCTGGGTTCATGCAGCCATATCCGGCACCATCACGCGCAAACGCTTGATCCGGCGCGGGTCGGCATCGATCACCTCGAATTCCGGCCCGTCGGGATGTTGGACCACCTCGCCTCGCGCCGGCACGCGCCCTGAAAGCATGAAGACCAGACCGCCCAGAGTTTCGATTTCTTCCTCGTCCACGTCCTCGTGATTGGTCAGAGACCTGCCGATCTCGGCCTCGAAATCCTGAAGCGGCGCCTTGGCCTGTACGATGTAGCAGCCGGGCCGCTCCTGGACCCACATCTGGTCTTCGTCGGCGTCATGCTCGTCTTCGATCTCGCCGACCACCTGTTCGATCAGGTCTTCGATGGTCACCAGACCGTCAACACCGCCATATTCGTCGATCACCAGCGCCATGTGGCGCCGCTCGGTCTGCATCTTGGCCAGCAAAACGCCAATCGGCATGGACGGTGGCACGAACAGAAGCGGCCGAAGCATCGAGCGCAGGTCGAACGGCTTGGTACTGCCATTGAACCCGTGGGTCAGCGCAAAATCCTTCAGGTGGACGAAGCCAAGCGGCGTGTCCAACGTGCCCTCATAGACCGGAATGCGCGACAGGCCGCTCTCGCGGAAGACCTGCGCCAGCTCATCCTTGCCGATCGTTACTGGAACCGAGACGATATCTGCCGACGGTATGGCCACGTCCTCCACCCGCATCCGCCGCAGGTTGATCATGCCACGAGGCTGCACTGTTTCGGCCGCATGCCCGTTGACCGCGCCGCCCGTGTCTTCGCTGTTTGGAGAGAACGCTTCCAGCAAGCGCGAGAAAAGCCCGCTTTTCTCTTTGGTTTCGTCGCCGTTCCGTGAATGCGCGCTTTGCGCTGCCCCAGAACTGCCGTCTATGTCGCCCATTTTCCTGTTCCAGTTGATCGGGCACAAGGCCCCATGTCACGCATTATATGGGTTACCGATACCCATTTTGCCAAGTATTTCGATTTCGCACCGCTCCATCACAGTGGCGTCCTGGTCACGAACGTGGTCATAGCCCAACAAATGCAACATTCCGTGAACGATCAGATGCGTGACATGGTCGTCCATCGGTTTTCCGACCTCCTCCGCCTCGCGCCGGCAGGTATCGAACGAGATCGCGATGTCGCCCAACGCGATCTCGCCGGTGAAATCCGGTTCCGGTAAGGGCGGCGTGGCACCGGGATCTTCGGGGGCCAGATCCTCGGCCGGCCAGCTCAGCACGTTTGTGGGTGCGGGCTTGCCTCGGAATTCGGCGTTCAGCTCGGCGATTCGGGCATCGTCGCAGCCCAGTATGCTGACCTCGCACAAGTCGGGGTCCAGCCCCAGATGCGCAAGCGTTGCCGAAACCGCCTTGCCGGACAGCGCCTCCAACCGCTGCCAGCGGGTATCCTCGATGGAGATCTCCAGGTTCATGTCGCACTGCTCCACGGCCGACGGGCTGTCGGATTTCAGCCGGCCTCCCGGCCTGAATCGGCCTCATACGCCTCGATGATCGCGGCGACAAGCGGGTGGCGTACGACATCTTTCGAGGTGAAGTAGTTGAAACCGATGTTCGGGATCGTCTTCAGCAACCGTTCCGCATCGGCAAGCCCCGAAGCGACGCCCCGCGGCAGATCGACCTGCGACCGATCCCCCGTGATGACCATCCGGCTGCCTTCACCCAAGCGGGTCAGGAACATCTTCATCTGCATGGTCGTGGCATTCTGCGCCTCGTCCAGGACGACGAAGGCATTCGAAAGGGTCCGCCCGCGCATGAAGGCCAGCGGCGCGATTTCGATCCGCTTTTCTTCGATCAACTTGGCCAGTTGCTTGCCCGGCAGAAAGTCGTTCAGCGCATCATAAAGCGGCTGCATGTAGGGATCGACCTTGTCCTTCATGTCGCCTGGCAGATAGCCCAGCTTTTCGCCCGCCTCGACGGCCGGGCGGCTGAGGATGATCCGGTCCACATGCCCGCCGATGAACATCGAAACACCGACCGCCACGGCCAGATAGGTCTTGCCCGTCCCGGCCGGCCCGATGCCAAAGGCGAGCTCGTTTTGGAACAGGGACTGAACATAGGCCTTCTGCGCGTCGGTCCGGGGTTCGACCAGCTTCTTGCGGGTCTTGATTTCGACCGGTCCGCCCTTGAACATCTCGAGCTGATCGCCATCACGTGAGCCGGTGCCGGCCTCGGAGTTGCCCATCCGCAATTCGCGATCCACATCGGCGGCTGCGACATCGCGGCCACCTTCCAACCGGGCGTACAGGGCCTGCAGAACCTCAATCGCCTGTTTCTGCGCCTCCTCGTCGCCCATCACAACCAACTGATTGCCGCGGCGGACGATCTGAACAGTCAGCTTGCTTTCGATGTCGGCCAGGTTGCGGTCATATTCACCGCAAAGGTCAATCAACAGCCGGTTGTCGGGAAATTCCAGAAACGCCTCGCCGTGGGGCATTTCGTTTTGCGGTGGGGTCAGGGCACCGATGGCCAATCCGTTCTCCTGTCTTGGCGTTGTCATCCCAAGCGTAGACAACAAGGATCGGTGGGCGCAAGCCACAGTTTCAGGAATTTGCTTGGGTGTGAACAAATCCGCCAATACCGAGTGCGCGGGCACAATGCCCAACGCGGTTTCAGAACCGATAGTTCAAACCAAACCTCAGCCCTTTGTAGCTGGGTGTGGATTTCGTCGAGAAACCCGAACCGAAATCGATGACTTCCGACTGGAATTGAACATACTCGAACTCACCGGTGATGGACCAGTTGTTGCCCAACTGGTGTTCGGCTCCGATGCTGGCCGTGAAACCGTTGCGGCTGTCGTCGTTGTCGAATGATTGCGTGGTCCCACCGATGGTTATGCTATTGGTGGTGGTGATATCGCCATAGACCAGCCCAAGCGTCAGGAAGTAAAGCACCGTACCACTGGGATTGGTCAGGCCGTTCTTGAAACGAACAGACATCACGTTGTTGATTTCAGAGCCGCCGCGAACCACCGTGCCCGCAATATCGGTCACCACGTCATCGTCCAGACCGGACCAGTCGTACCCCAATTCGAATCCGTAGACATAATCTCGGCCCCCCGTGGCGGGAACGACACCGCGCCAACCGCCGCGGACCCCGCCATAGTACCCTTTCAGATCCAGTTCTCCGATGGGGAAGGTGCGGATGGGCGTGGTCAGACCGAACCGATCGGAACCACCAGACCCATAGGCCCCGCTGATCCCGACATAGAAGGCGCTGACATCATCCGCGTACCGCTGAGGCCCGACCACCTGAGGATCGCGAACATTTCCACCCAAGTCACTCGCCGCTGTCGATGTTCCAGCCATTGCCGCCACTGCCGCGCCTGCAAGAGTCATCCGCACCTGTCGCGCGTGCGCACCCCATACTCGTTTCACTCGTCACCTCCTTCGCCCCGTGACGGACACCATCCGAGAGCGCCTGATCCCAAACCGGGCCATGCCAGCCCAAAACTCGACTGGGCCCCTCGGACCATAGGAGCAAACACTAAATCAAGGGTAAATTTGGAGACTGCGCGTCAATTCGTGGGGCGCGACAACCATCCAAAGCGAATCAGAGCAGCTCCCCCGCAAGCGAGTTCGCCCCCGACGCCGTGATCCGGACTGGCCGGAGATCGCCGGCGGACAGCTCAGCTCCGCTGACATGCACCGCGTGCAGGTACTCGGATTTCCCAACCATCTGCCCCGGCAGCCGGCCGGGTTTCTCGAACAGGACGTTCACGGTGCGACCGACCATGGCGTCCTGAACCTCGCGCTGATGCCGCGTGATCAGGGCCTGCAGACGCTGCAGGCGCTCATCCGCCTCCTGCGGATCGACCTGCGGGCGCTCGGCTGCGGGCGTGCCCGGCCGGGTCGAATATTTGAACGAATACGCATAGCCATAGCGAACCTGCTCGACCAGATCCAACGTGGCCTGAAAATCCTCTTCGGTTTCTTCCGGGAAGCCCACAATGAAATCGCCCGACATCAGGATATCGGGGCGCGCTTCCCGAATCCGCTCGATCAGACGCAGATAGCTTTCGGCGGTGTGGCTGCGGTTCATCCGCTTGAGGATCTTGTCCGACCCCGACTGCACCGGCAGGTGCAGATAGGGCATCAGCTTTTCGCAGGTGCCGTGCGCCTCGATCAGATCGTCGGTCATGTCGTTGGGGTGCGAAGTGGTGAACCGGATGCGTTCCAGCCCGTCGATCTTGTTCAACTCCCAGATCAGCCCGGCCAGGGTCATGTCGCCATCGGGACCGGCCCCGTGATAAGCGTTGACGTTCTGGCCCAGCAGCGTGATCTCGCGCACGCCGCGCTCTACCAGGTCCTGCGCCTCACGCAGGATGCGGTCGGCCGGACGGCTGACCTCGGCCCCTCGGGTATAGGGCACAACGCAGAAGGCGCAGAACTTGTCACAGCCTTCCTGCACGGTCAGGAAGGCCGTCGGGCCGCGCTTGGCCTTTGGACGGTTCTTGAGCTTCTCGAACTTGTCCTCTTCGGGGAAATCGGTATCCAGCGCCTTTTCGCCCGCACGCGCCTTGGCTTCCAGTTCGGGCAGGCGGTGATAGCTCTGCGGTCCGACAACCAGATCGACCAGCGGCTGCCGGCGCATGATCTCTTCGCCCTCGGCCTGCGCCACACAGCCCGCCACGCCGATCTTCAGATCGGGTTTTTCGGCCTTCAACCCCTTGAAGCGGCCCAGTTCGGAATACACCTTCTCGGCCGCCTTTTCGCGGATGTGGCAGGTGTTCAGCAGGATCATGTCCGCATCTTCGGGCGACTGCGTTTCCACATAGCCCTGCCCGCCCAGCGCCTCGGACATGCGTTCGCTGTCATAGACGTTCATCTGACAGCCATAGGTCTTGATATACAGCTTTTTCGGTTCGGACATGGGCTGGGCCTTCTACGTTCGCTGGACCGGCGTCGTCTATACGCATCGAACGCCGCTTGCAATGCCGGCGCAATTACCCGAATTTGACCGAGAATTCCAGCGAGGCAGGCAGCAAACAGGCGATGCAGCACGATTCTCTCGATGATTTCCTCAGATCCGGGCGGGCGGCCCTGTCCAAGGGGCCGGTGGCCCTGATCTTTGCCGAGGACGACGTGGAAATCGACGGCACGCTGCGCCATCACCTCGACCTCGGATTCAAATCGGTGATCGCTTTCATGCCGCCGGATTTCGCGATGGCGCCCGACCTTACCCAGCGCGTCCACCGGGTGTCCATGCGCTGCACCCCGCGCGAGGCGGTCTTTGACGCCATCAACCGCATCATCCGCGCGACGCCGTCGATCTGGATGTATTACTGCTACAACTCGGAATACCTGGTCTTTCCCTTCTGCGAGACGCGATCGATCGGCGAAATGCTGACCTTTCACGCCGAAGAACGCAGCGATGCGATGCTGTGCCATGTCATCGACATCTATGCCGACGACCTGACCGCACATCCAAACGGGGTCGCCCCCGATCACGCCATGCTGGACAGCACCGGATACTACGCCCACAGCCGGCACGACCGGGATGGCACCCCGCTGGAACGTCAACTGGACATGTCGGGCGGGCTGCGCTGGCGGTTCGAGGACCGCATCCCCTACGAACGGCGACGCATCGACCGCATCGGCCTGTTCAAGACCCGCAAAGGGTTGACGCTTCTGCCAGACCACAGCTTCAACGAGCCCGAGTACAACACATATGCCTGCCCCTGGCACCACAACCTGACCGCGGCCATCTGTTCGTTCCGCGCGGCCAAGGCGCTGTGCAGCACGGCCGGGCCGGGCGGCCCGATCACCAGCTTTCGCTGGCCCAACTCGGTTCCGTTCCAGTGGAATTCCAACCAACTGCTCGAACTGGGCCTGATCGAGCCGGGCCAGTGGTTCTGAAGCCGCGCCTTCAGCGCCTCAGCAGTATCGGAAACCAGTCCTCGCGCAGACGCTGACCCGGCCGCATGTCATGGCCCGGAAAAGGCGGCGAGGTCCGCCCCGGACGCTCGACATAGCGCGCGTCGTCACCCACCAGACGCACCGAAAACGCCCGCCTACGCCGGTCCGAGCGGTTGCCCCGGGCGCCGTGCAGGGTGCGGAAATGAAAGGCGACCGCGTCGCCCGGCTCCATCTCGAATTCGACGATCCGCATCCCTTCGGCCTCGGGGTCGGGCACCGGGATGTACTGGCCTTCGTTGGGAAAGAACCCCTCCTCCGAGACCCAGCGCGTCGGCAGAACCTCTTTTTCCCACAGATGCGAGCCGGCGACGCACCGCAGCGTGGCCTCGCGCACCGGATCCAGCGGCGACCAGAAACTGATCGTCTGCCGCCCCTCGACGAAATAGTAGGGCCCATCCTGATGCCACGGCGTGGCCATCGAGGTGCCCGGCTCTTTTACCAGCACATGGTCGTGGAACATCTGCACGGTTTCGGACTGCATCAGGTCGGCGGCGACCTCGGCCAGAGGCGAAGACTGGATGACCTCCTGAAATTGCTGAATGCGCGACCAGTTGCAGTAATCGTCGAAGAACCGGCCCGTCTCGCCCTTTTTCCTGTTTTCCGAGGCATAGGGGCTGGGCTGTTCCATGTTCAGGGCCACCCCGTCACGCAGGGATTGAACGTGATCAGCGAACAGGCCTTTGACAAGAACCACGCCGTCCTTCTGAAAGGCATCGATCATCTGTGGAGTGACAAGGGGGTGTGGCATGATGAACTCCGACTGACGTGCCCGGCGATCTGTGCACGATCGACGACTCAGTTCAACCGGAAGTTCCGACGTGAAATGCCGCAGACACCAAGGGGGAAAAGGCCGCGCCTGTCAGGCCTTCTTGCGCAGGCGGATGACCACATCGACGGATGCGATCTCGACCCCGTCGGGCGCCTGGGGCAGACGCTGGATCACCAGCTGATCCGAGGGCGCATCACTCAGCCGGCCCTCGTCTTCCCAGAAGAAATGGGGGTGGTCATGGGTGTTGGTGTCGAAATAGCTTCTGGACCCGTCCACCGTGATCTCTTGCAGTACACCCGCATCGCAAAAGGCGCGCAGCGTGTTGTAGACGGTGGCCAGCGAAACGGCATCACCTCTCTTTTTGGCCGACTCGAACAGGCTTTCGGCGGTGACATGGCGGTGCCGCCCGTCTCCGACAAGCAGTTCGGCCAAGGCAACCCGTTGACGCGTCGGGCGCAGCCCGGCGTGCACCAACCAGTTCGTCGCAATGTCCCGGCTTTGATCCGTCATGAATTCGCAATCCGATTGTCTGATCCAATATATAAGTGCCGTCCGCCGGCAATTTCAATTGAAATTCATTCGCAATCCGATCGGCCCCATCCGCCCGATGTGTTCGGCTGCTCTTGCAGGACCTTGCAAACGGGTGCTAGACGAGGCCAGATTGAACCAACAGACCCCAGGCAGGAGACGCGGCAGAATGGCCCAATTCCCTAGCAGCTTTGACAAGGACGATCTGCTGAAATGCGCCCGCGGCGAATTGTTCGGCCCCGGCAACGCCCAGCTGCCCGCGCCGCCGATGCTGATGATGGACCGGATCACCGAGATCTCGGCCGACGGGGGCGCGCACGGCAAGGGCCATGTGGTTGCCGAGTTCGACATCACCCCGGACCTGTGGTTCTTTGAATGCCACTTCCCCGGCAATCCGATCATGCCCGGCTGCCTGGGCCTGGATGGCCTGTGGCAGCTGACCGGGTTCAACCTGGGCTGGCGGGGCTGGCAGGGTCGTGGCTATGCGCTGGGTGTGGGCGAAGTCAAGCTGACCGGCATGGTGCGCCCCGACCGCAAGATGCTGACCTATTACGTCGATTTCACCAAGGCCGTGCAAACCCGCCGTCTGACCATGGGAGTGGCAGATGGCCGGGTCGAGGCGGATGGCGAAGTCATCTATCAGGTCAAGGACATGAAGGTTGCATTGTCAGAAAGCTGACCTCAGCTGATCGGCAACAAGCACAGAACGGAATACAGGAGTACGCTTATGCGTCGCGTCGTCGTAACCGGATTGGGGGTCGTTTCCTCCATTGGGAACAATGCCGAAGAGGTTCTGGCCTCGCTCAAGGCAGGTAAATCCGGCATCGAGGCCAACGAACAGATGGTCGAACACGGCTTTCGCAGCCAGGTGGCCGGTTCACTCAAGATCGACGTGGCCGAGCACGTGGACAAACGCGCACTGCGGTTCATGGGCCCCGGCGCCGCCTATGCGCATATCGCGATGAGCCAGGCGATCGCCGATGCCGGCCTGACCGAAGATCAGGTCGTGAACCCGCGCACCGGCCTGGTGGCGGGTTCGGGCGGGCCGTCGACCAGCGCCATGCTGACGGCGCATCAGACCGTTCTGAAAACCGGCGCGACCAAGCGGATCGGCCCGTTTGCCGTTCCGAAGTGCATGTGCTCGACCATTTCGGCCAACCTGGCCACCGCCTTCAAGATCAAGGGCATCAACTATTCGATCACCTCGGCCTGCTCGACCTCGCTGCACTGCATCGGCAATGCGGCCGAGCAAATCATGATGGGCAAGCAGGACGTGATGTTCGCCGGCGGCGGCGAGGAACTGGACTGGACCCTATCGTGCCTGTTCGACGCGATGGGCGCGATGTCGTCCAAGTACAACGACGCGCCCGAGAAAGCCTCGCGCGCGTTCGATCAGGATCGTGACGGCTTTGTCATTTCCGGCGGCGGGGGCATCGTCGTGCTGGAAGATCTGGACCACGCGCTGGCGCGGGGCGCCAAGATTTATGCCGAGGTGACCGGCTTTGCCGCGACGTCCGACGGCCATGACATGGTCGCCCCGTCGGGCGAAGGTGGCGAGCGGGCCATGCGCCTGGCGCTGCAGACCCTGCCCGAGGGCCGGAAGGTCTCTTATATCAACGCGCACGGTACCTCGACCCCGGTCGGAGACGTGGGCGAAGTCGAGGCTGTGCGCCGCATTTTCGGCGAGGGCAGCGTGCCGCCGATTTCTTCGACCAAGTCGATGACCGGCCATGCGCAGGGCGCGGCGGGCGCGCTCGAGGCGATCTTCTGCCTGCTCATGCTCGAACATGATTTCATTGCACCGTCGATCAACGTCGACACATTGGCCGAAGGCATTCAGCCCGGCGAAATTGCCACGCAAGTGGTTGAAAACGCAGGCTTGGATAGTGTCATGACGAACAGCTTCGGCTTTGGCGGCACGAATGGCTCCATGGTTCTGTCCAAGTATAACGGGTGATCGAGATGTCAAACTGTCTGAAGGGAAAACGCGGTCTGATCATGGGCGTAGCCAATGACCGCTCGATCGCCTGGGGCATCGCCAAGGCCATGCACGAGGCCGGGGCCGAGCTGGCCTTCACCTATCAGGGCGAGGCCTTCGGCAAGCGGCTCGAGCCGCTGGCGCAAAGCTTGGGCAGCGACTTCATGGTCGATGCCGACGTGACCGACGACGCCTCGCTGGACCGGGCCTTTGGCGAATTGTCCGCGCGCTGGCCGACGATCGACTTTCTGGTCCATGCCATCGCATATTCGGACAAGACCGAACTGACCGGCCGGTTCTTGAACACGACGCGGGCCAACTTCAAGCACTCGCTGGATGTGTCGGCCTATTCCTTCATCGAAGTCGCGCGTCGCGCCTATCCGATGATGAAGGACAATGGCGGCACCCTGCTGACCCTGACCTATCAGGGGTCGAACCGCGTGGTTCCGAACTACAACGTGATGGGCGTGGCCAAGGCGGCGCTGGAATCGGCGACCCGCTATCTGGCCAACGACCTGGGGCCCGACGGCATCCGGGTCAACGCGATTTCGCCGGGCCCGATGAAGACGCTGGCCGGTGCGGCAATCGGCGGTGCGCGCAAGACCTACAAGTTCTGCGACCAGAACGCGCCGCTGCGCTCGAACGCCACGCTCGAAGCGGTGGGCGGCACCGCCGTTTATCTGGCTTCGGATGCCGGCGCCTGCACGAGCGGTGAAATCATCCGGGTCGATGGCGGGTTCCACGTTCTGGGCATGCCTCAGCCCGTTTTCATGTGACTCGATCTTTCCCTGTCGCCGCCAAGATTTGACCAATTTTCGGCGGCAGGTTTCGGCACATGAGCAAACTTGACCGAATAATCGCCAGCAGCCCGCGCGTGCAACAGGCCCGTCGAAAGGAAAGGTTCCTCAGCGAGCGTGCGCGCAAACTGCTGCTGACCCTCACGACACTGTTGATCTTGTGGGTGTTCTATACCCAACCGCAGCTGCGGTCCGCGGTTGGGTCGTTGTTGGATCTGGTGCCCGGGCTATAGGCCCGGACCGGTCAGTTGACCGAAACGACCTCGATATCAAAGGTCAGATCCTGCCCGGCCAGCGGATGGTTGGCATCCAGCGTAACAGTGGTGTCGGTGGCCTCGACCACGGTGACCGGCAACGCTTGCCCGTCCGGGGTCTGCATCTGCAACTGGGTGCCGGGGTCCAGCGGAATGTCGGCCGGAATGCCTTCGCGCGGGATGTCCTGACGCATCGCAGGATTCACCGGGCCATAGGCGTCTTCGCACGCCACTTCGACCCGTTTCTTGTCGCCGACTTCCATCCCCGGCAGGGCCGAATCCAGCCCTGGAATGATCTGGCCGGATCCGACCGCGAATTCCAGCGGCTCGCGCCCTTCCGAGCTGTCGAAGACTTTGCCGTCCTGCAAAGTGCCGGTGTAGTGAATGCGAACGGTGTCGCCTTGTTTGATTGCGGTCATGGTGGCCTCCGGCCTTGAAGTAGAAAGAGCCGCCCAACCTAGAGCCTGCCGCGCCGTTGTAAACCCTTTTGCGCTTTTCCCACTGGGGCAGTTGTGCAAACCTGCGCGCAATCACGGCGGAGGATCACATGGCAATCACGACCTGCGTTTTCGACGCATATGGCACCCTGTTCGACGTGACCGCCGCGGCGCGGCAGGCGGCAGCCGAGCCCGGCTTTGAAGCGTTGCAGGCCAAATGGCCCGAGCTTGCCAATCACTGGCGCCTGAAGCAGTTGCAATACACATGGCTGCGCGCCGTGGCCGACGCACATGCCGATTTCTGGGACGTTACGCAGGACGGGCTTGACTGGGCGCTCGACGCGACCGGCCTTCAGGGCGACCCAAACCTGCGCCAGCGTCTGCTGGATCTGTATTGGGAGCTTCAGGCCTATCCCGAAGTACCCGCGATGCTGAAGGCCTTGAAATCCGGCGGTCTGCAGACCGCGATCCTGTCGAACGGCTCGCCACCGATGCTTGACGCCGCCGTCAGGTCGGCGGGCATCGGCGCGTTGCTGGACGATGTGCTGTCGGTCGAAAGCGTCGGCGTGTTCAAACCCCATGCCAAGGTCTATGATCTTGTCCCCGCCCGGTTCGGTTGCGACCGGTCCGAAGTGCTGTTCGTCAGCTCGAACGGCTGGGACGCGGCCGGCGCCAGCGGATACGGCTTCGTCACGGCCTGGGTGAACCGAGCGGGTGAGCCGATGGACCGGCTGCCTTGGGCACCCGCCCATGTGCTGTCCGACCTGACGCGCATCCCCGAACTGGCGGGCCTGTGATGCCGCGTTTCACGACCACCGATGGACTGAACCTTTACTACGCGGACACCGGCCAGGGGCAGCCGCTTCTGTGCCTGGCCGGGCTGACCCGCAACAGTCTCGATTTCTCGTTCCTGGCACCGCATGTCGCCGATCTGCGCATGATCGCGCTGGATTATCGCGGCCGGGGGCAATCGGCCCACGACCCCGACTACCGCAACTATACCGTCGCGCACGAGGCGCAGGACGTAATCGCGTTGATGGACCATCTGGCCCTGGACCGGGCCAGCATCCTGGGTACCTCGCGCGGCGGGCTGATCGCCATGACGCTGGCAACCACCCATCCCGACCGTCTGGCCGCCGTGATTCTCAACGATGTCGGCCCGGTGATCGAGCCGCAGGGCATCGCCCGGATCATCGACTATGTGGGCCGCAAACCGGTGTCGAAAACGCTTGATCAGGCGGCTGCGATCTTGAAACAGATGATGGAGCCGCAATTCCCCGGCGTTCCGCTTGCGGTCTGGCGCAAACAGGCCGCGTTCCAGTACGAGGAAACGGCCGATGGTTTGGCCCTGCGCTATGACCCGGCCCTGCGCACCGCCTTGCTGGAACAGATCGAAGCCGGCGAAACCCCGGACCTGTGGCCCCTGTTCGATGCCTTGCGCGCCGTGCCAACAGGCGTGATCCGCGGCGCCAACTCGGACCTTCTGAGCCGCGAAACGGTCGATGCCATGCGCGCGCGCCATCCCGGCCTGATCACGGGCGACGTGCCCGATCGCGGCCATGTCCCGTTTTTGGACGAGCCACAATCCCTCGACATCATCCGCAAGACATTGGAACTGGCATGAGCACCATTGACCTGATCGAAGCCGCCGCCGACCGTCTGGCTGGCCATGTGCGCAAAACGCCGCTGTTGACCTCGCCCTTTCTGGACCAGATCGCGGGGCGCCGGGTGCTGGTGAAACCAGAATGCCTGCAGCACACTGGCAGCTTCAAGTTCCGCGGGGCCTGGTCGGCCATTTCCGTGCTGGACGACGCGGCCCGCAAACGCGGGGTTATTGCCTATTCCTCGGGCAATCATGCGCAAGGGGTAGCCCATGCCGCAACGCTGCATGGCACCAGGTCGATCATCGTGATGCCCGCAGACGCGCCCCGGCTGAAGATCGAGAACACCCGCGCTCTGGGGGCCGAGGTCGTGCTGTATGACCGCGCCTCCGAAAGCCGCGAGGATATCGGCGAGGCGCTGGCGGCCGAACGTGGCCTGACCCTGATCCGCCCCTATGACGAACCGCAGGTGATCGCCGGGCAAGGCACCGTCGGCCTGGAACTGGCGCAGCAAGCCCGCGATCTGGGTGTCGAGACTGCCGATGTTCTGGTATGCTGCGGCGGCGGGGGGCTGACTGCCGGCGTCGCCTTGGCGCTGGACCGCCACGCGCCCGGCCTGCGCGCCCGCCCCTGCGAGCCCGAGGGGTTCGACGATGTGAAACGCTCGCTGGCCGCAGGCAGCATCCAGGCGAATGCGGCCACCTCCGGCAATATCTGCGACGCGATCCTGACGCCGCAACCCGGAGAGATCACCTTTCCCATCCTCAACCGCCTGTGCGAGCCCGGTCTGGCGGTCTCCGAGGCCGAGGCGCTGCAGGCGATGGCCCAGGCCTTTCTGCGCCTGAAGATCGTGCTGGAACCCGGCGGTGCGGTTTCGCTGGCGGCGGCGCTGTTCCGAAAGGACGAGATCGCGGGCGATGCGGTGATCGTCGTGGCCTCGGGCGGGAATGTCGATCCGCAGGTCTTTGCCGGGGCATTGGAATTCCTGACCTGACAAGCGGTCGGGACAGATGCCATAAGGTGCGGCAAACGCTGCAGAAACCCAATAGAAGAAAAAGGTCGCCCAGATGCACATCGCGGATTTCGGAGAGGTCAAGCTGCACTATCGCGAGGACGGAACCCCTGACGGGGCACCCGTCGTCTTTGCAAACTCGCTGGGGACCGATATGCGCCTGTGGGACCCGATCCTGCCGTTGCTGCCCGACGGTCTGCGCATCATCCGCTATGACAAGCGCGGGCATGGATTGTCTTCGCAGCCGCCCGGCCCCTATTCGATGGGCGCTTTGGTGCGCGATGCCGAGCGATTGCTGGATCACCTTCAGGTCCGCGACTGTGTCTTTGTCGGACTGTCCATCGGTGGTATGATTGCACAGGGTCTGGCCGTGAAACGACTGGACCAGATCAGGGCGATGGTGCTGTCGAACACGGCAGCCAAGATTGGCACTCCGGCGATATGGGCCGACCGGATCGCGGCTGCGCGCAAAGGCGGGATCGAAGCCCTGGCCGACGCGACGATGGAGCGATGGTTTTCCAAGGCGTTCCGGTCCTCGCCGGACGTCCACCTGTGGCGCAACATGATGGTGCGGCAGCCGTTGGAAGGGTACCTGGGCTGCAGCGCCGCGATATCGGGAACCGATTTCTTCACGCCGACCAGCGGATTGCGCCTGCCGACGCTGGGCATCGCCGGGTCCGAGGATGGATCAACACCCCCGGACCTTGTGCGCGAAACGGTCGATCTGATCCCCGGCTCGCGGTTCGAGTTGATCCGCAAGGCCGGACACCTGCCCTGCGTCGAACGGCCCGGCGACTACGCGGCGCTGCTGTCGGATTTTCTGGCCGA
Organism: Ruegeria sp. BHSA191; assembly: GCF_059613325.1. Taxonomy (NCBI): domain Bacteria; kingdom Pseudomonadati; phylum Pseudomonadota; class Alphaproteobacteria; order Rhodobacterales; family Roseobacteraceae; genus Ruegeria; species Ruegeria sp. BHSA191. The sequence continues at coordinate 18,177 of NZ_JBXWSH010000007.1, read as the reverse complement.
AACCGGGCACGTCTGAGAAGGAGGAACCGGTGGCGAATTTTCTGTTGATCCACGGGTCGTGCCATGGCGCCTGGTGCTGGCGCGACCTGATCCCCAAACTCAGATCGCTGGGGCACAGCGCGCGCGCTATCGACCTGCCCAGCCACGGCGCGGACCCGACGCCGGTGTCGGCCGTCACCCTTGACGATTGCCGTGACGCGATACTTGCGGCGTCCACTCCCGACACCATCCTGGTCGGGCATTCCTGGGGCGGCTATCCGATCAGTGCCGCGGCCGACCATGCGCCCGACCGGATGCGGGCGCTGATATACCTGTGTGCCTACGTGCCCCGGCCCGGCCTTTCGATGATCGACATGCGCCGGCAGTCTCCGCGACAACTCATTGCGGATGCGGTTGAAAAATCGGCCGACGGCCTATCCTACACCGTCCTGCCGGAACGGGTGGAGGGCCTGTTCTATCATGACTGCGCGCCTGAAACGGTGCGCTATGCCCTTGCGCGGTTGTGCCCCCAGGCCATCCGCCCCCAGGACACGCCTTTGGACCTGAGCGGCGGTTTTGCCCGCGTTCCCAAGGCCTATATCCGCGCCACAGACGATCGGACCATTCCCCCGGAATACCAAGAGGACATGAGCCAGATCGCACCACCGGATCTGCGCCTATCCATCGACAGTTCGCACTCGCCCTTCTTTTCGCAACCCGGACATCTTGCACAGCAACTGAGCGGATTGGCCGCCCGGCTCTAGCGGTTGGGAAGTGACCGCACGTCACAAGCCGTTTGCCGCCGCAAACCACCCCGAGCGGGTTCATAGACCGGCATGGCCTCGCTAGGCTCGGCCCGAAAAATAACAGTTGGCACAGGCATGCGGCTTCCTTTTCTTTTTGCGTTCGGAACCGTGATGATCGATGCAATGGGCATCGGTTTGATCATGCCGATCATGCCGCAGCTGATCGTCGAGGTGCAGGGCGGGTCTCTGGCCTCGGCCGCTATCTGGGGCGGCATTCTCAGCACCGCCTTCGCGGCCATGCAATTCCTGTTCGGGCCGGTTCTGGGAAATCTGTCCGATGCCTATGGGCGCCGGGTCGTTCTGCTGGTGTCGCTGCTGATGATGGCGCTGGACTATGTCGTGATGGCGATTGCGGGCAGCATTTGGCTGCTGCTGGCCGGGCGCCTTCTGGGCGGCATCACGGCGGCCACGCATTCCACCGCCGCGGCTTTTATCGCCGACGTGTCGAAACCCCATGACAAGGCAGCCAATTTCGGGCTTTTGGGCGCGGCATTCGGGGTCGGATTCGTGCTGGGGCCGTTGATGGGCGGGCTGCTGGGCGAATATGGCACACGCGCACCTTTCTGGGCCGCCGCGGGGCTGTCGGTGCTGAATTTCTGCCTTGGATTTCTGGTCATGCCGGAAACGGTGACCGACAGAAACCGCCGCCCGTTCCAGTGGCGGCGCGCCCGGCCCGACAGCGCCCTGCGCGCGATTGCCGGCCTGCCCGGTATCAGGCCGCTGCTGTGGGTCTATTTCCTGTATTCGGTGTCGATCTATGTCTACCCGGCCATCTGGTCTTATTTCACGGTCGAGCGGTTCGGCTGGTCGACCCAGATGATCGGGCTGTCTCTGGCCGTTTACGGGCTGGGCATGGCTGCCGTTCAGGGCGGGCTGATCCGCCCGGCCACCCGGCATCTGGGCGAGCGCAGAACGATCCTGCTGGGCATGGTGTTCGAGATCGTCAGCTTTCTGCTGTTGGGCTTTCTGACCAATGGCACCATCGCCCTGATGCTGATCCCGATCACCGCCTTGGGCGCGATGGTCACCCCGGCGCTGCAGGCGCAGATGTCGCGCGCCACGCCGGATTCGCAACAGGGCGAGTTGCAAGGTGTGCTGGCCGCCCTGCACGCCTTGTCCATGATCCTTTCCCCACTGGTCATGACGGCAGTGTTTGCGCAGTTCGCCCGGCCCGATGCCGCGATCTATCTGCCGGGGGCGCCTTTCCTGCTGGCGATGGGCCTGATGCTGGCGGGCTTCGCGTTGTTTTTACGGGTCCGGGCTTCCGATATGTAACAACGACATGGGAATGACGTTTTCCGTCTTGCAGCCCACGGTTTCAAACGCCACCGTGACCCAAACCAAAAGAGGGATCCATGCAGACCATCAAAGCCGCCGTATGCCGCGCCTTCAACCAACCGCTTGTCATCGAAGACATCCAGATCGCGCCGCCCGGCATGGGCGAGGTCGAGGTCACGCTGGATGCGGTGGCGATCTGCCACTCCGACATCACCTATGCCAGCGGCGCGTGGGGCGGGTTTCTGCCCGCCGTCTACGGGCACGAGGCCGCAGGTGTGGTCTCGGCCGTCGGAGAAGCCAGCGGCGGATTCAAGGTTGGCGATTCGGTCGTGGTGACCCTGATCCGCGCTTGCGGGTCTTGCCCGTCCTGCGCCAGCGGCAAGCCGGTGATCTGCGAAACGCCCTATGACACGGTGAACGGGCCGCTGCGCACGGCGGACGGTGGGCCGCTGGAACAGGCGATGGCCTGTGGCGCATTTGCCGAAAAAGTTGTGGTCAGCCATCGCCAGATCGTAAAGATCCCCGACGCGATGCCCAAGGACGTGGCCAGCCTGCTGTCCTGCGGGGTGATCACCGGCCTGGGGGCGGCGGTCAACGCCGCGCAGTTGCGCCCGGGTCAGGATGTCGTGGTCATCGGCGCGGGCGGGGTGGGCCTGAACGCCATCCAGGGCGCGCGGCTGGCCGGAGCCCGGCGGATCGTGGCCGTCGACATGACCGAAGAAAAGCTCGAGATCGCCAAGGAGTTCGGCGCCACGCACGGGGTTCTGGCCACGCTGAAAGAACCGTGGAAAGCGGCGTACAAGGCCCTGGGCGGTCGGGGGGGCGATGCGGTTCTGATCACCGTTGGGGCCATCCCCGCCTATGATCAGGCGCCCCGCTATTTGGGTCGTGGTGGCAAGGCGGTGATGATCGGCATGCCGCATTCCGGCGCGCAATCCAGCTATGAGCCGGTCATTCTGGCAGCACTGGGTCAGGGCATGGTCGGGTCGAAGATGGGCGACGTGGTGATCCAACGCGACATTCCGTGGATGATCGATCTGTATGAACAGGGGCGGCTGAAGCTGGACGAGCTGATCTCGGGTCGCTGGACGCTGGAACAGATCAACGAGGCCATCGAGGACACCAAGACCGGGTCGGCCAAGCGCAACGTCATCGTATTCGACCGGGGCTGACGGCCCCGGACCACCGGCGGGAGGAGACCGGATGAAACTGCAGGATCTCGACATCATCGTGACCGCTCCGCCCGCACCGGGCTGGGGCGGGCGCTATTGGATTCTGGTGAAGGTCACCACCGACACCGGCATCACGGGCTGGGGAGAATGTTATGCCTCCTCGGTCGGCCCCAAGGCGATGAAACACGTCATCCGTGACGTGTTCGACCGCCACATGGCCGGCGAAAACCCCGAGAATATCGAGCTGATGTTCCGCCGCGCCTATTCCAGCGGCTTCACGCAGCGCCCCGACCTGACTGTGATGGGGGCATTCTCGGGGCTGGAAATCGCGTGTTGGGACATTCTGGGAAAGGACCGGGACCGCCCGGTATACGCTCTGATCGGCGGCCGGATGAACGATCGCATCCGCGCCTACACCTATCTGTACCCGCTGCCGCAGCACAATCTGACCGATTTCTGGACCTCGCCCGAACAGGCCGGGGAAAGCGCCGCCGAAATGGTCCGGCGCGGCTTCACCGCGGTCAAGTTCGACCCGGCCGGTCCGTACACGATGCGCGGCGGGCATATGCCGGCCATGTCCGACATCTCGATGTCGGTGGCCTTCTGCAAGGCGATCCGCCAGGCCGTGGGCGACAAGGCCGACCTGCTGTTCGGCACCCATGGCCAGTTCAACACCGCGGGCGCCATCCGCCTTGGGCAGGCAATCGAACCTTACTCGCCGCTGTGGTTCGAAGAGCCCACCCCTCCGGACATGATCGAGGACATGGCCCGCGTCGCGCGCAATGTCCGCATTCCCGTGGCCACAGGCGAGCGGATGACCACCAAGGCCGAATTCGGCGCGGTCCTGCGCTCCGGTGCGGCCGAGATCCTGCAACCCGCTTTGGGGCGGGCTGGTGGCATCTGGGAGATGAAGAAGGTCGCCGCCATGGCCGAGGTCTTCAACGCGCAGATGGCGCCGCATCTCTATGCCGGGCCGGTGGAATGGGCCGCAAACATCCATCTCGCGGCCTCGATCCCGAACCTGCTGCTGTTGGAGACCATCGAAACGCCGTTTCATGACCGGCTGATCAAGGGCTCGATCCGGGTCGAGAACGGCTTTGTCGAACCGCCTTCGGCCCCTGGTCTGGGTATTGAGGTCGATGAGGATCTGGCCCGCGCCCATCCCTATTCCGGCGACGGTCTGCACCTGCAGATGCAGGAAGACCCCTGCGATTATGTCAACGGCAATGCCTTCCAAGGCGGCGCCCCTGCCACCGAGGGGTGACAAGACCGGGCGGCTTGGTGCATACAGGCCCGGCCCGATCTTCAGCGCTGCAAGGTGTATCTTGACCCGTCCAGACACTGACCGAACATTTCAGCCCGCCAAACCAACGTTGGACATGGCCGCAAGCGCGACCCAAGCCGCCGCGTTCCTCAAGACCCTCGCCCATGAAGGGCGGCTGATGATCCTGTGCCACCTGAGCGCCGGCGAAAAGTCGGTGGGAGAGCTGGAGAAACTGCTGAATCTGCGCCAAGCCGCAGTCAGCCAGATGTTGGCGCGGCTGCGGGCCGAAGGGCTGGTTTCGACCAGACGCGAGGGCAAGACGGTCTTTTATTCGCTTGCGGACGGGAACACGGCGCAGGTCATCGATCTGCTGTATTCGCTGTACTGCAAGCCGCAAAGCTGACCCGGATCAGCGCGAGACATACCCCGCGATCACCTGCATCAACTTGAACGCCGTCGCCGCGTCGTTTTCGACCACGGCCAGGAACTCTTCTTCGCCGATGCGCAGACAGGTCAAATCGGTTTCGGCCACCATGCTCAGCGCGCGGGGCTCCTTGCGGATCAGCCCCAATTCGCCGACCAGGGTGCCCGGCCCGACGCGGGTCACCAATTGGTCGGGGCCGCTCTCTTGCGGCAGGTACAATCCCGCCTCGCCCTCGATGATCATATAGGCCCCGTCGGTGGGCTGATCGTCTTTCAGGAAAACGACCTCTCCGGCGCTGGCGCGATACCATTGCGCCCCGAAGGCCAGCAGGCGCAACTGCCGCCGGTCCAACCCCGAAAACAACGGCGTCTGTTCAAGTGCGCGCAGCTTGCGGACCAGATCGGCCGAGGCTGCGCCTTCGCCTTCGGATTCGGATGCGATTTGATCTGACACGACCCGACCTTGCCGGATTTCGACATACATGTCGAACACGCCCGGAGTCTGGAACTGATCGTTCAGATAGATGATCGTGGTGTCGGGCAGCAGCGCCCGCAGGTTCCGGAACACCGCGATCTGGGTTTCCATGCCATAGCTGGCAAGCGCGTTTTCCAGGATCAGAATGTCGGGCTTCTTGATCGTGGCGCGGGTGAAGGCCAGCGGCTCGGACAGGGCCGCCGGCAGGTTCTGCCCGCCCAGCGCGACCGGGATGTCGTAGATCAGTTCGATCACCATCGGGCGCGCGCCGTTCTCGGCCAGCACATCGGCGACCAGTTTGCGCACCTCGTCCGAGCGGGCGCCGCCGATCTGGCTGACCTTGCCGAACAGCGCGTTCTCCAACACCGTCAGGCCCGGGGCGAATTGGTTGGGATCCAGCGGCGCGAATACGTCGTTCAGCCGCTCCATCAGCTTGTGCGAATGGCTGTGGCGCAATTCCAGAATGCGGTTCTTCAATTCGTCGGAAAAGGCCGGCCCGATCTGCTCGGCCGAGATCACGAACGGCACCGCCAGCAAGCTGGCCAGTTGCTCGTCATCCAGCCCGGCAGCCCCGGTCTCGCGCGTCCGCTCGACCAGTTCGACCGCCGCCTCGTAGGTTGCGGCCTCGAGCCCCAGTTTCCGGAACAGCGGGTGGTCGGTTCCATCCAGCCCGAAGATCTGCCGCAACATTTCGATCACGTCGCGCGTCAACGCCACCAGCGTCTCGTCCAGCCCCAAGTCTCGCAACTGACCTAGAAAAACGGTCTGCCGCGCCAGCAACTGCTGGGTCACCGGAACGCGCGGAACCGCAAACAACAGATTTTCGGCCACAGGCAGCGCCGGATTGTAGGACGCACGGTCAAACAGCAGCGCCTGCTGTTCAAGACCGGCCGTCCGAATGGCATCCTGCACCACCGGCCGCAGTTCGATCAATCGGGCGGCCAGTTCGGGGTGCAGGTCCTGATCGAACACCTGCTCGGCCCCGCGCTGAAACAGGGTCGGTCCCGAACCCATCCCCTCGATCAGCTTCAGCCACCAGTCCCGCAGGTCCTGGGTGGTTTCAAACCCGGCCAGCGACGGTTCCAGCCATTCGGCGTCGAGCGGATCGGCGCTGTTGCCAGCGCGCAGCGTTTCCTGAAAGTCCGGATCGTCGGGCGGTGGGGTCAACGGGCGCTGCCGCAGCGGCATCATCACGTTGTCGCCGATGGTTCCCTGAAACATCACCGGGCGCGAGGTCGCATGCCCGATCCGGGCGGCGATCACCGCCTGATGCAGGCCCGACAGATCCTGCCCGGCGACCTCGACCTTGCCCGATCCGGGCAGGATCTCGCGCGTGAGCAGATCGGCTAGCGCGCGGCGGTCTTCCTCGCTGGGGGCGGCGATGCCGATGGTCCGGCCGGCACCGAAGGTCAGGTTCAGATCGTCCAGAATCTGGTTCCCGTCCAGATCGCGCACCGTCACCTGATCCAGCACGATGTCGCCCTTCAGGTGCGGAACGTCCTCGGGCGTGCCCTCGAACAGCCTTTCATCCAACATTCCTTGGGGGGCAAAGCGTTCGATCACCACCTCCCACCGCAGCGACATGTCCTGGGTCTGGTTGTAGTAGGTCAACAGTTCCTTCCAGGGAGAGCTGAGATCCTTGTACGCGGCCAGGGCGGCCACCAGCGCCCCCAATGACACCGACCCCTGCAGCACCAACAGACCGCCCACTAGGTAGAACATGAACGGCGTCAATTGGGTGATGAAGTTGTTGATGAACTTCATGAAGAATTTCTTCTGGTAGATCTCGAACCGGATGCCGAACAATCGGCCCAGCTGCGCCGAGATCAACGCCAGACGATAGCGCCATCCGCCGTTCTGGCGCAGGGTGGCCGCGCCGGCCGCGTTTTCGCCGATCTGGGCGGCCAGAACGCGGACCTCTTGAATGCGACGCTTGTTGAGCAGGTTGATCTGCCGTTGCAGCCGCGGAATCAGCCAGGCCTGCACCGGTATCAGCGCCACAGCGGCCAGGCCGAACCAGACGCTTTGCAGGAACAGGAAGGACAGGATGGTCAGCATCTGTCCGGCCTGCAGAACCGGCTGGCTGATCGCGTCGCCCATCAGGCCGCCCATCGGCTCGCTTTCGGCGGTGATCATCGAAACCAGCTCGCCTTGGCTGACCCGTTCGAAATAGGGCTGCGGGAACCGCACCGCCCGCCGGATCAGCTGATAGCGGAACCGACGCAGCATGCGTTCGCTCAGAACGCCCTTCATGGTGTTGATGCGCATTTTCATCAAGCCATGCGCCAGGACGGCGGCCAAAAACGCAAAACAAAGAATGATTAGGAATGTCGTTTGTTCCAGGGCAAAGCCCCAGACATCGACCACCTCGCTCGAGGCGCCGATCGCATCGTTGATTATGCGCTTGGGCAGTTCCAGCGTCAGATACAGCAGTGGGAAAAGGGTCGCCGTCACGGCCAACAGGATCAGCTGATCGCGTTTTGAGTACTTCCAGATAAACCCGAAAATCGAACGTTCTATGGCGCCTGCCCCTGCTGATGAACCAAATCTCAAAACTGGCAACGTTCGAATGAACAAAGCAGTCCGACGGTACAGCATTCGCAATCGGCGACGCAAACGGATTCAGGTGGTGGGAAACTAATTCGGCTTGTGTGAACTAGTTCATTTGCGAACGCGGGAATTTGCACCTAATCTGTGCTGGGGATGATATCGGGAGGGTTCATTTGCCTGCCACACTGGGCACAGTGCTGCTTTTGGTTGCGTTGCTTCAAGTCAAGCACATGTTTGCCGACTTCTATCTCCAGACCCCCAAGATGTTGTCGGGGCGCGGGGTGTATTTCCATGCTGGGCGCGCCCAGCATGCGCTGGTGCATGTCATCGGCTCGGTCATCGTATTCGTGATCTTCGGCGCCCCATTGTCCTTCATTCTGATGATCGTGGCGCTGGAGTGGATCATCCACTTCAACATCGATTTCGCCAAGGCCAGCTATTCCGACAAAAAGCAGTTGCAACCGAACCAGGCGGCGTATTGGCGCGCGGCGGGGCTGGATCAGTTTTTACACAACCTGACCTATGTCGGTATGGCCTGGGCATGGGTCGAGTTCGTGCCCAGATGATCACAGCTCGACCGGCCGGTTGCGCTTGACCGGGCGCAGGACGACATTCGTCTGCGCGCTGGCAACTGCCGGCAATCGAAACAAGAAATTCTCGAGAAACTCATTGTAGGCAGCCAGATCCCGGCACAGGACCCGCAGGTGGTAATCGGCCTGGCCGGTGGTGGAATAGCACTCCTGCACTTCTTTGCATGTCTCGATCGCGCGGATGAATTCCACGATCCGGTCCGGGTCGTGGCGGGTCAGATGCACATGCACGATCGCCTCGAACGCCAACCCCATCGCGGCCGGGTTCACGACCGCGCCATAGCGTTCGATGACACCGGCCTCTTCCAGCGCGCGCACGCGCCGCCAAAGGGCCGAAGCCGACATACCCACCGCATCCGCCAGATCGGCATTCGACATGCGACTGTTCTTCTGCAAAAGCGCCAGGATGCGGCGATCTCTGTCGTCCAGCTCCAACATGCGCCCAGATTATTTCAAAAATCGCATATTTGTGAACAAATTTTTCGGATAATACCTATTTTCTCGGAGAAATTGGAACGATTTTTCACACAGATCGGTCCAGAATTCTCGGGTTCAAAACTACGCGCGGACCCCAGCCATGAGCCACCACGACAGCGCACTTCGGACCTATCAACTTGCAGACCGCTATGAACAGACCACCGGCCGGGTATTCCTGACCGGCACGCAGGCGCTGGCACGCATCCTGATGGATCAGGCACGGCGCGACCGCGATGCCGGGCTGAACACGGGCGGGTTCGTCTCGGGCTATCGCGGCTCGCCCTTGGGCGGGCTGGATCTGGAACTGTGGCGCGCGCGCGAACGGCTGAAATCCGACAACATCACCTTCATGCCCGCCGTGAACGAAGATCTGGGCGCAACCGCCGTTCTGGGCGCGCAGCAGGCGACCCTGGACCCGCAGTGCGAATTCGAAGGCATCTTCTCGATGTGGTACGGCAAGGGGCCGGGCGTCGACCGCTCAGGCGACGCATTGAAACACGGCAACGCCTATGGCTCGGCCCCCAAGGGCGGCGTGCTGGTCGTGGCCGGCGACGACCATGGCTGCGTCAGCTCATCCATGCCACACCAGTCCGACGTGGCCTTCATGGCATGGTTCATGCCCACGCTGAACCCGGCCTCGGTCGAGGAGTATCTGGAATTCGGCGAATACGGCTTTGCTCTGTCGCGGTACTCCGGCACTTGGGTCGGGTTCAAGGCGATTTCGGAAACCGTCGAAAGCGCCCGTTCGGTCGAGCTGCACCCCGACCGACAGTTCATCCTGCCCGAGATCGACCTGCCCCCCGGCGGGTTGCATGTGCGCTCGGCTGACCTGCCCTCCCCCGAGATCGAGACCCGCATCCAGCACAAGCTGCGCGCCGTGCGCGCCTTTGCCGAGGCCAACCCGATCGACCGGCGCGTCTATGACATCGACAACGCCAAGTTCGGCTTTGTCACCACTGGCAAGGCGCATTTGGACCTGATGGAGGCCTTGCGCCTGCTGGGACTGGACGAGACCGCCTGCCGCCGTCTGGGCATCGACATCTACAAGGTCGGCATGGTCTGGCCGCTGGCGCGGCGCAACGCGCTGCGCTTCGTGAAGGGCAAGGCCGAGGTGCTGGTCGTCGAAGAAAAGCGCGGCATCATCGAAAGCCAGTTCAAGGAATACTTCTACGATTGGCCAGGCGACAAGCCGCACAAGATGGTGGGCAAATACGACAGCCATGGCGAGCCGCTGATCCCGTGGACGGGCGAGTTGAACCCGCTGATGCTGGTCCCGATCGTGGCGGCCCGGCTGGACAAGTTCTTCCCCGAAGAAGGCCTGCCCGCCAAAGCCAAGGCGCTGACCGAACGGCCGCCGCAACTGATCAACGTGCCCGGAGCGACCCGCACGCCCTATTTCTGCTCGGGCTGTCCGCACAACACCTCGACCAAGGTGCCCGAGGGCTCGATGGCGGCCAGCGGCATCGGCTGCCACGTCATGGCCTCGTGGATGGATCGCCACACCGTCGGCTATGCCCAGATGGGCGGCGAAGGTGTGCCGCATGTGGTGGCGTCCAAGTTCAACGGCGGCAAGCACATCTTCCAAAACCTCGGTGAGGGCACCTGGTATCACTCGGGCTCGCTGGCGATCCGGCAGGCGGTCGCGGCCGGGACCAACATCACCTACAAGATCCTCTACAACGACGCCGTGGCCATGACCGGTGGCCAGCCGGTGGACGGGCCGGTCAGCGTGGCCGGCATCGCCCAGACCTGCCGCGCCGAGGGCGTCGAGCGGATCGCTATCGTTTCGGACGACATCTCTAAATTCCACCACGCCGATTTCCCGGCGCAAACAACCTTCCACGACCGCGCCGAACTGGACACCTTGCAACGCGAGCTGCGCGAGACGCCGGGCGTGACCGTCCTGATCTACGAACAGACCTGCGCCACCGAAAAGCGCCGCCGCCGCAAGCGCGGCACGATGGAGGACCCCAAGCGGTTCGTCTGGATCAACGACCTAGTCTGCGAAGGCTGTGGCGACTGCTCGGTCGAATCCAACTGCCTGAGCGTCGAGCCGCGCGAAACCCCGCTCGGCCGCAAGCGCAAGATCAATTTGAGCTCGTGCAACAAGGACTTCTCGTGTCTCAACGGATTCTGCCCCAGCTTCGTGACCATCGAAGGCGGCGAACGCCGCAAACGCATGGCAAAGCTGGATCTGGCAAAACTCGAGGACGGGCTCCCCGACCCTACCCTGCCCCGCCTGGACAAACCGTTCGAGCTGCTGGTCACCGGCGTGGGCGGCACAGGCGTGGTGACAGTTGGTGCGCTGATCACGATGGCGGCCCATCTCGAGGGGAAAGGCGCCTCGGTCCTGGATTTCACAGGCTTTGCTCAGAAATTCGGAACCGTTCTCAGCTATATACGTTTGGGAGACACTCCAAACGCGCTGAACCAGGTCCGCATTGATCAGGGCGCGGCCGATGCGGTGATTGGTTGCGACGTCGTCGTCAGTTCGGCCCCCAAAGCCTCGGCGCATTACCGCAAGGGTACGCGCGTGGTCCTGAACCGGGCGGAAATGCCGACCGGCGATATCGTTCTGCGCCGCGACGCTCAGTTGCAGGTAAAAGCCCGTGAACAGGCAATTCAGAACGTGGTTGGGGCGAAAAACCTGTTCGGTTTCGACGCCAATGCGGTGGCGGAAAACCTGCTGGGTGATGCCGTGTTTGCCAATGTGATCATGCTGGGTTTTGCGTGGCAGCACGGTCTTGTGCCGGTATCGCATGTCGCGCTGGGTCAGGCGATCCTGCTGAACGGTGTCGCTGTCGAGAAGAACCGTCTGGCTTTTGCAATCGGGCGCAACATGGCGGTTCGTCCGGACGTTCTGGCGCTGCCTTCCGACGACTTTGGTTCGGACGAAACACTGGATCAGATGATTGCGCGCCGCACCGCCTACCTGACCGAGTATCAAAACGCAAAATACGCGCAGGCCTATGCCGATCGTTTCGCCGCCCTCCGCTCGGCGCTGCCGCAGGCTGACGAGACCCTGCTGCGCAGCGTCGCTCGCAACCTGTTCCGCTTCATGGCCTACAAGGATGAGTTCGAAGTCGCGCGGCTGATGACTTCGGACCATTTCGCCCAGGACCTGGCCAACCAGTTCGAGGGCGATTTTGCGGTCCGCTTTCACATGGCTCCGCCCCTGCTGAGCCGCAAAACGGACGCACGGGGCCGACCGCTGAAAAAGGCGTTCGGACCTTGGATGCAGCCGGTTCTGCGGGGCCTGTCAAAGATGCGGGCGCTGCGCGGAACAGCTCTCAATCCGTTTGGCTATCACGCCGAAGCGCGCCTCCACCGCGATCTGCTGAATTGGTATCAGGGGCTGTTGGACCGCGTTGTGGCCGAGTACGGCGATCGGGATGCCGAAACGTGGCAAAGCATCCTGGCCTGCGCTGACGAGATCCGCGGTTATGGCCCGGTTCGGATACAAGCGGCCGAGACTGCCAGACGAAAGGTCGAAGACTTGTTGCGCGCGCCGCGCGCTCAGGCCGCCTGATCCAGCACCGAGGCCTTGTAAGCTGCGAGCCAAGCCGCATCCAGCCGGTCGACAACGACTGGATCGAACCGGTCTTCGACCTCCCAATACCGGCCGGATGGCACCACGTAACCGACCTCACACTCGGCCTGCAGCAGAGCATCGACGTGTTCGGTGCTCGGCAGGGCCTCGGGGATCACTTCTGTATGTGAAACGGATGGATAGACCAGCCGGCTGGGTCCGGAGGACAACCGCACCACATTGCAATCCTGACGCGCCGCCAGCAGCGCCAGCCGTGCCGATTTCGCCTCGAGCGAGCGCAGGGTGACGTCGGCGCGCAAGGGATCGGCCGTTCCTTGGCCGTAGAAATGGGTATTGCCCGAGCGCGGATAGACCATGTCGCAGCCAAAGTAGGCCAGTACCGATGGTTTGAGATCGCCCAGCGCCCAGTACCCGGCGGTAAAGGCCATGGTTCCACCGGCATAGACGAAGCCGCCATACGCGTTCTGGATCGGGACATAATCCTGCGCCGTCACGATGCGCTGCGTCGCTGTCAGACAGTCGGGGCGGTTCTCGGCCGGAAAATCCTCGGGATGGATCAGGAAATCCCAATCTTCGCGGATGCGCCAGGCGTTGTTGATGGCCACGATATGAGTGAACGCCCCGCGCGCCCAATCCCGCGCAGCCAGTGCTGCGGGCGCACTTCCCAAGATAAGAACTCTGGTGTCATTCTCCGCCATCGCACACGCCCTCTCTCAGTGTTTCCCGAGAGCTAGCGCATTTGTCCGGCATGGCTAGCCAAGGACCGAAAAGCTGCTTTCCTCGTTGATGGGCCGCTTGCGGGAATAGAAACCCACGTCGATGGTACGTTTGATATAGGGCAGCTCGAATTGCAGGGGCTGGGCGTCTTGATCCGCACCGCCCTCACAATACTCCACCAGCGCGGCCATCATCTTGCCTGCGATCGGCGCGTTCTTGTACTGGTTCCCGCTGGTGCCGCAGGCCATGTAAAAGCCCGACAGGCTGGATTTGTCATAGATCGGGATCCAGTCGGTCGAGGCGTCATAAAGATCCACGACCCCCCGCATCCGCGAGGGGATGCCCAGGTTGGGAACGCGCTGCGCGTATCGCATCGCCTGCGTCGTCCACTGGTCCGTGAAGTCGTGGTTGTAGTGCACATCGTCCTCGCACCACTGATGCGGGTCGCAGTCCGGGTCCTCGGATCCGATCAGGATGTGATTGCCATGTTCTGGCCGGCAGTAGCAGGCAATGTCGCTGTCCGAGACGATGGTTCCCTGACGCTCGAAATCGAACCCTTCGGGCGCCGGCACATGCACCACCTCCTGCCGCAGCGGGCGGGTTTCGATGGTCATGTCGTCCAGCACACCCGCCATGCGGTTGATGATCGACGATCCCGGCCCGGCCACGTTGATCACCACGGGCGCGTGAATCTCTTCGCCCGAGGCCCGCCGGACGCCTTTGACCCTGCCACCTTCCTGCAAGACTTCTACGACCTCGACCCCGGTCCGTACCTGCGCGCCGTGTTGCTTGGCAGCATCCAGAAGGTTCTGCGCCGACAAGGCCGGGTCGGTTACATAACCCGCCTTAGGCCAAAATACCCCGCCGCCCATCCGCGCCCCGTTCGGCTGGCCGAATTCCGGGTCGTCCATCCGCTTGGCCGGGGCAAAACTTTCAAGAGAGTAGATCGGCAGGCGGTCGAGAATCTGTTCGACTGACCATTCTTCGAAGGGGCAATCCAACTCGGCGCTGTATTTCTTGTGTTTTTCCAAGTGGCCGTTGGCCTCGGTCTTCATGACCAGGCACCCGGTCTCGCGGAACTGCGCCAGATCGGCCCCGTCGGGCAGGCCCAGATAGTCGGCCCAGTCGCGCCAGTAGTGATAGCCCTCCCACGCAAAGGCTGTGCCGTCGAAGGTGGAATAGTGCATCCGGATGATCGCGCAGGACCCGGCGGTCGAGCCATGCCCCACCTGCGCGTTGCGGTCCAGCGAGAGGGTCTTCCACCCGGCCTTGGCCATCTCGAACGCGATGGCCGCGCCGATCACGCCGGTTCCGATGATGATTGCGTCAGGCTGGCTCATGGCTTGATCCTCCCTCCCAGCAGCGCTTGGCATAGGCGCTGAATTCCTCGATTTCCTCGGGCCGCGGTTCGACCCCGGTAAAGACGTACAGGTAATGCGGCACCAACGACAGGCGCGTCGCCAATGGCTCGTTCAACTGCGCCAGATCATAGCCGATCTGCATGTAGTACAGCACGCGCGCGCGGGTCTCGGCCTCGACCGCCTCATAGCCATAGCGGGCAAACATGGCGCGCAGCGCGGCCAGGCGGCGCGCATCGGACTGGTCCAGCATCCGCCGCACCTTGCCCGACCGCCGCGCCCAGTCGCGCACGGCAAAATCCAGCGCCGTGTCGAACAAGGCGGTGTTGACCACGCAGCGATGCACATTGCAGACGGCGGCGGTGATGGTCTCGGCCGGGGCTTCGGCCTGCGCGATCAGGGCAGCAGTGTTGGTGGCCTGCCAGCGATCCAGCAGCGCATCCAGCAGGTGCTGCCGGGACTTGAAGTACCAGTAGAACGAGGACCGCGACACCGCCATGCGGTCAGCTAGGTTCAGCACCTTGACCTGCTCGACCCCGTCCGAGATCAAGACATCCATCGCCACGTTCAACCAGTCATCGCGCGTGACCTTGACGTTGCCGACAAGCGGCTCGGCCTTGGGGTCGTCACGATGCAGGATGGGTTTGCTGTTCATCTCAACTCTCCGGCGGCGCGCCGCCCTCGGCGGATCGGCGGGCGATGAAATCACGCATGGCATCCAGCCCCGGCTGGTCTTGCGCAGGTGGTTCGAAATTGTTCAGAATGTCCCGCCAGACCGCGGTGGCCCGATGGTTCGCATCGAGCGATCCGCGTTCGGTCCAGGTGCCGAAATTGGCATAGTCATGCAGGTGCGGTTCGTAGAATTCGGTGGTGTAGCGCTCCATCGTCTGGCTGGCGGCGAAGAAATGGCTGCCGGGCTCGACCTCGCGCAACGCAGTGTCAAACCCGATCTCCGCCGAACCCGCCTGAGCCCCTGCGCACAGCTCGGCTACCATGTTCAGCACCTCGGCATCGCAGACCAGCTTTTCGAAGGACACGGTCAGCCCCCCTTCCAGCCACCCGGCCGAATGGATGATCACCGTGGCCCCCGCCATCAGACAACCCCACAGCCCGAACTGGTTTTCATTGGCGGCCTGCACGTCATTGGCGTTAGAGGCCGACCCGGCCGCCGACCGCCACGGCAGGCCCAGATGCCGCGCCAGTTGCCCCGCCGCCAGTGAGGCCTGGAAATGCGAGGGCGTGCCGAAGGCCGGGGCGCCTGATTTCATGTCCACGTTACTGGTGAAGGTGCCATAGCAGACCGGCGCGCCGGGATTTGCCAGTTGGGTAAGGGTCAGGGCGGCCAGCGCCTCGGCATGGGACAGGGTGATCGCGCCCGCAACGGTGATCGGCGCCATCGCTCCCATCAGCGTGAACGGCGTGATGATCGACATCTGACCGTGACGGGCAAAGTCGATCAGCCCCTGCGCCATCGGAATGTCCAGCGTGCGCGGGCTGTTGGTGTTGATGATGGTGTAGCAATGCGGCCGGGCGCGAAACTCGTCATCCGGCAGGCCCCGCGCGACGGCCAGCATCTGGAAACAATCCATCACCTGCGGCGTCCCGCGCGAGAAGAAGAACGGAAACTTGTCGGTCAACTCCATCTGCGCCTGCGTGGTGAAATAGTGGCGCAGGTGAGTCGGCACGTCCTGCGGCTCGACCTGCGGCGAAATCATCTGGAACACGTCGAAATGATGGGTGAGCTTCAGGAACTCGAGGTAATCCTGCCCGCTGGCCGGGCGGCGGCCGCGTTCCAGATCGGTGGCATTGGGCGCGCCTGCGCCGGGTTGAAACACCAGGCTGCCCAGCTCCAGCGTGAAGTCGCGATGCCGCGCCCCTGCCCGGCAGGCGATGGATTTCGGGGCCGAGTCCACCGCAGCCTCGACCAGATCGCGACCGATGAACACCATTTCGCTGTCTTCATCCACCCGCGCCCCCGCGGCGGCGAACAGGCGCCGCGCCTCGGGCAGCAGGACCTTGACGCCCAGTTCCTCCAGCGTGCGGAGAGCGGTTTCGTGCATGTCGGCGATCTGGTCGGCGGGAAAGACCTCCATCACCGGAAACGGGTTGCGCAACTGGCGATAGTTAACATCCCGATGGGTCGCGGGTACGGCCTCAGCGCCCCGGCCCCGCCGACGGCGATCCCTGCCCCGCGCCGCCACGATCAGCCCCGCATCGCCTTGCCCTCGGGGTCATAAGGCGACGGCGCGATCACCCGCGCGGGACGCTCGACCCCGACCACGTGCACCGACAGTTCGGTTCCCGGCTGCGCCTTGTCCCGGTCCACCAGCGCCATCGCCAGCGACTTTCCGATATAGTGGCCATACCCGCCCGAGGTCACGAAGCCCACGCGCTGGTCGCCCGCCCAGACCGGCTCGTACCCGCTGGCATCCGCATCCAGCGCGTCCACCTCGAGCGTCACCTGAACCTGCGCCGGGCCGTTGCCCTCACGCTCGGCCAGAGCTGCGTCCTTACCGACGAAATCCTTGTCCCAGTCAATCCAGCGGTCCAAGCCGGTCATGCCGGGTGTGTAGGCCTGGGTGAATTCGGCCGACCAGATGCCAAAGCTCTTCTCAAGCCGCGTGGACAGCATCGCGTTGAAGCCGCATTCGCGGATGCCTTCGCTGGCTCCGGCCTCAAGCAGCGCGCGGCGCAGGGCGATGTGGTCGCCATAGCGGCAGTTGATCTCATAGCCCTTTTCGCCGGTGACCGACATGCGGGCCACGCGGGCGCGCACGAGGCCGATGTCGTAGTCACCGCAGCCCATGAATTTCAGGGTTGAGATATCCTGCTCGGCCAGTTTCTCGACCACCGCCTGCGATTTCGGGCCAACCACGGCAAAGCCGCAGACCTCCTCGCCCAGGTCGCGCACGGTGACCCCGTCGATCATGTGATCGTCGAACCAGCGCATGTGCCAGGCCCGCAGGTAATAGCTGCCCATGATCCACCAAGTGCCGTCGCCCCAGTTCAGAACCGTCAGGTCGCCCTTGAGCCGCCCGTTCTCGCCCAGCATCGGCGCCAGTTTCGCGCGGCCCGGTCCCGGCAGTTTCGAGGCCATCACCTTGTTAAGCCAGATTTCCGCATTCGGCCCCGAAACCTCGAACCGTGAAAACCCGGTGATGTCCATCAGGCCCACGCCTTCGCGGATGGTGCGGCATTCCTCGGCCACGATGTTGCAGGCATTCGAGCGTTTGAGCGTCGGCGTTTCCTCGAACCCCTTGGGCGCGAAATAAAGCGGCACCTCGAGATCCCAGCTGATGCCCCATTTGCAACCCGCCTCGGTCATTGCGTCATGGGCCGGCGACATCTTCAACGGGCGTCCGGCAGGCAGTTGCTCGTTCGGATAGGTCATCACGAAGCGGCGGGAATAGAACTGGCCGGTGGTTTCGCGGATGTAGCGCTTGTTCTGGGCAAAGTCGCCATAGCGCGCCACATCCATCGGCCAGGCGTCGGCCTCGGGCTCGCCATGGATCATCCATTCGGCCAGCGTCTTGCCGAC